>NZ_SZWJ01000026.1:0-53922 GCF_012184455.1 Caulobacter sp. SSI4214
GACGTCGGGCGCAAGTTTTTCGCCGACGGTCGGGTGCGCCCGTTCGCCGGCAACACGATCATCTGTCATTTGCCGCAGCAAGGGCCCGGCTACGAGACGTTCGACGCTCTGCTGGACGTTTATCGTGAGATGCCGATCCACGAATTTGGCCGCAAGATCGCGCTACTGCCGCCGTCCAGCTACCACATGACGATCTTCGGCGGGGCCAATGACCAAGGCCGCTCGCCGGGCGCGTGGCCGGCGGACATTCCGACCGATACGCCCATCGACGTGTGCAGCGCCCTGCTGGCCAAGCGCCTCGCCGATTTCGATCTGGACTGCGCGCTTCCCATTCGCATGAGGGTCAACGACGCCGAACCCATGCATCCCGAACCGCTGCTGATCGACCTGGTCCCGGTCGACGCCGCGGAGAACCTGAAGCTGCGCCGCTTGCGCGACCGACTTTCACAGACGCTGAAGATCCGAACGCGCGACCACGACCGTTACGGCTTCCACATCACCCTGGCCTATCAGATCGCCTGGTTCGACGAGGCCGAAAACGCCGACTTCCAACGCGCTCGCGATCGCTGGCGGTCGGAGCTTCGCAAGACGGCGCCGGTGATCGAGTTCCAAGCGCCCGAATTCTGCACATTCAAGGACATGTTCGCGTTCAAGAGCCAGTTCCCGCTCGGTCGCCGCGCCCCGGCTTGAGCCGACTGGCGCGGCGCCCGACGCCTCAAAGGCCGAGCGAGGCGCGCAGGAAGCCGTCGGCCTTGTCCAGCATCCGGGCGCGGGCCGAGCTGTCGTCGAGCTGGTGATCCAGGCCCGGATAGACGACCAGTTCGACCTTGCCGCCGGCGCTCTTCAGGCGCGAGGCCATCAGGCGGGACTCGCCGACGCCAACGTTCACGTCCTGGTCGCCATGGAACATCAGCACCGGCGCCTTGATCTTTTCCGCGTTCTGCGCGGGCGAGCCTTCCTTCACGTGCGGGCCGTGGCCGATGCGGGCGTCCTCGACCTTAAAGTTGGTGAAGTCCCGGGCCTCCTCGCGGAAGGCGTCGAGGTCGGTGACCGGCGCGATCGCCACCACCGCCTTGAACAGGCTCGGATCCAGCACCGACGACTGCAGCGCCGCGTAGCCCCCGTAGGACCAGCCGACGATCGCCAGCTTGCCCGGCGCGGCGATCCCCTGGGCGCTCAACCAACGACCGGCGTCGTTCACGTCGCCGATGGCGGTGCGCCAGGACTGGAAGCCGTTGTTCTCGAACCAGGCCTCGCCATAGCCGGCCGATCCGCGAAAGTTCGGCTGCAGCACCGCGAAGCCGCGATTGGCGAAGTACTGGGCCAACCAGTCGAAGCCCCATTCATCCCGACTTTCGGGACCGCCATGCGGCATGACGATGGCGGGGATGTTCTTGCCGTCCGAGCCCGGCGGCAGGGTCAGGTAGGCCGGGATATCGGTTCCGTCGGCGGCCTTGTAGGTGATCGCCTTGACCGGCGAGAGCTTGTAACCCGCCAGTTCAGGCCGTCCGGGCATCACCTCCGCCAGGCGCTTGGCGGCGCTGTCGAACAGGTAATAGCGCCCCGGGTCCACGTCCGTGCCGGCCCAGAGCAGCAGCTTCGTCCCGTCCTGGCTGGCGTCCACGAAGCGGATGTCCGGCTGACCCAGGGCCTTGGACAACGCCACCGCCGTCGCCTTCAGCTTCGGGTCGAAGAACTCGACCTGCCGGCGATCGGTGGCGTAGCTGGCGCCCACGACCCGGTGATCGCGGCCCACCCGGATCAGGCGATCCACATCGACATCGCTCCGAGAGACCAGCACCTCGCGCTTGCCAGAGCCGTCCAGGGCGACGCGAACGACCGCCAGATGGCCGTTGACCCATTCGAAGCCATAGGCCGCGTTCAGCGCGCGGTCGACGTCGGTGGGCTCGAAGCCGGTGCGCGCGTCCCCGTCATAGCTGGACAGCGGCGTCCAGGGTCCGCCGCCGGCCGGGCGATAGAAGTAGTTGACCTTGTTGGTCATGTAGCCGCTGGTCGCCCTGGGGCGATGCCCGTAGATCCGCACCGCGCCGTGCTGGTCCGAGATATAGACCTCGACCGCTTCGCGAGGCTGCTCGACGATCGTGCGTTGCAGCGTGTTGGTGTCGACCTTCTCGACGGCCAAGCCGCGCTTCTGGTTGGCCAGCAGCGTGCCGGTCGAGTCCTCCTCATGGAACGCCCGGCTCATCAGCACCGAGCCGCCGTTCGGGTCATCCGCGAGCCAGTCGATGACGCCGCCGCCGAACTGGCGATATTCCAGCGTGTAGTTGTTGGACGTCGCGCTCAGCTCCTGGACCTTGGTCCCGTCGGCGTTCACGGCCACCATCCGCGTGAAGACCATGCGAATGGCGTCCTGCTTGGTCACCATGTAGATCTGACACACCAGACGCGTGTTCGAGGCCCAGCCGCAGTCGGTCAGCCGGTCGGGCCGCCCGGACGACGTCAGGATCGGCTTCGGCTGGCTCTTCCCATCCAGGCGCGCGACGAACAGAGCATTGGCCTGGCCATCGGCGAGCGGCTGGATCAGCGCGATCGACTGACCATCGGGCGAAAGGCTGGCGTCCAGCACCGCCGGGCGCGCGCCGAAAGCCTTCGCGGCCGGATCCTCCGCCGCCACCGCGACGCCGGCCGACGCCAGGCAGACCAGACCGAACACGGCGCCCCGAGCGAACTTCGACATAGGATACTACTTTTGATGAATCCCCGAACAGATCGCCACTAGAGGTCAAGCCGACCGGGAAAATCAAGTCGCCGAAACGTCCGCTTGAGCCGGCGGGCAAGGCGGGCTAAACGAAGCATCCCTTCGGCGGGCGTAGTTCAGAGGTAGAACGTCAGCTTCCCAAGCTGAATGTCGGGGGTTCGATTCCCCCCGCCCGCTCCAAGGCTTTTCCCCCTCCCTTCTTGAAACGCGGAATTCGCGCCCCCGCGCGCCGGCCAGGGCGTCGCGTGGAAAAGCGGACGCCGGCTTTCCGCGAGAGCGACGCCTGAGCAGCAACCCAGCGCGAGCCCCGCGACGGCCAGACCCCAGCGCGCGGCCGTAACCGTCGCAAATAATTCGCAAAATTCCCGGGGCTCGAACTGTCCCCGATCGCCGCGCCGGCGGCTCCCCCGCGTGACGGCCGATCGCGCCGTCGGACCTGGGGAAAGCCTGCAAGGGATCGGCCATGCGCAAGACGCACAAGTTTTATCTGCTGACCACGACGGCCGCGGCCGTCTGCCTGCTGAACGCGCCGATGGCGCTGGCCGCCGACACGGCCGCCGACGCCGCGCCGGTCGCGACCGCCGGCGACGACAACCAGCTGGAGGCCATCGTCGTCACCGGCTTCCGCGACAGCCTGATGCATGCGCGCGACATCAAGCGAAAGGCCGTCGGCGCCGTGGATGTCATCGTCTCCGAAGACATCGCCGCCTTCCCCGACCTGAACCTGGCGGAATCGCTGCAGCGCATTCCGGGCGTGACCATCTCGCGCGACAGCGGCGAAGGTCGCCAAATCACCCTGCGGGGCCTCGGCCCGGACTTCACCCGCACCCAGCTGAACGGCATGGAAGTGCTGGGCAACACGGCCTCGGGCATGGACAACCGCGGCGGGGTCAGCCGTTCGCGCGCCTTCGACTTCAGCCTGTTCGCCTCGGAACTGTTCGACCGCGTCACGGTGCAGAAGTCCTACGCCGCCGAACAGGACGAGGGCGGCATCGGCGGCACGGTGCAGCTGTCGACCGCGAAACCCTTCGATTATAAAGGCTTCAAGGCGGTTCTGTCGGCCAAGGCCCAGCAGAACAGCAATGTCAGCGGCAAGACCTCGCCCCGCGTCGTGGGGCTGATCTCCAACCGCTGGGGCGACTTCGGCGCGCTGGCCTCGATCGCCTACAGTGAGAGCGACTCGAACGAATTCGGCTATCGCAGCTTCAACTGGGGCCCGATCCGCGCCAATCCCGGGAATATCGGCTCGGGCGTCAGCGCCGCCGACGCCGCCCGGCTGACGGCCGCCACCGCGACCATCTACGCCCCGCAGGCCGACACCTATTCGACCTGGTACGATCACCGTAAGCGCCTGGGCGCGACCGTGTCCTTGCAGTACGAGCCCGGCGACAAGCTGAAACTGGCTTTCGACGGGCTGTACAGCCAGCTCGAGAACAGCCGCCAGAACTTCGCCCTGGCCACCTCGGGGGTCAACAGCCTGACCGGCAACATCACCGGCACGCAGGTGATGCAGAGCGCCGTGATCCAGGGCAATACCCTGATCGCCTCCAGCTATACCGGCGTTGATCTGCGCAGCGAGTTCAACCGCGAAGAGGACAAGACCAAATTCTATCAGCTGGGCCTGAGCGGCTCGTACCAGGCGACCGAAAAGCTGCTGTTGTCGGGCCTCGTCGGCTATTCGAAGTCGGACTACCACCTGCCGGTCCTCGACAAGGTGTTCCTGGAGTCGAAGAACCACGCCTTCAGCTTCGACGACCGTCCGGAAATGCCGGTCAACACCTATGACGCGGGCCTGACCGATCCCAGCAAGTGGGACCTGATGCGGATGGACACCCAGGAGAACCGCATCTCCTCGGAGTACAAGAACGCCAAGTTCGACCTGAACTACGCGCTGAACGCCATCTCCAGCGTCAAGGGCGGCGTCTTGTACAAGAAGTTCGTCAACAGCGGCGCGCAGTGGTCGGACAAGGAGTTCAAGAACGTCCCCGCCAACACGATCATCTCGAACGACCTGAAGCTTGTCGTGCCCTACAAGTCGCTGGGCGCGTACATCGTGGGCAATGTGGATCCGGTCTACGCCGCGATCGGCCAGGTCCGCGATCTGGAAGCCCAAGGCGCCAAGTTCGCCACCCCCGGGACCAACTACACCGTCACCGAAGAGACCAAGGCCGCCTATCTTCAGTACGAGCTGAACACCGAGATCCTGGGCAAGGGCGTCCGCGCCAACGCCGGCGTGCGCTACTATTCGACCGAGCTGACCTCGGACGGCACGCTGAACACCGGGACCAGCCTCCAGCCGGTGTCGATCCAGCATAAGTACAGCGGCTGGCTGCCGGCCTTCAATGTCGCGGTGGACGTCAACGAGGGCATGGTCGCCCGCTTCAGCGCCAACCGCGACATCAGCCGCCCCGCCCTGGGCGACCTCGCCGCCGCCGGCTCCCTGACGACCGCGCCGTTCGGGGGCACGATCAGCACCGGCAACCCGAACCTGACGCCGTTCACCTCGGACTCGGTCGAAGGCTCGCTGGAGTTCTACGACGGCAAGGTCGGTTCGTTCACGATCGGCGTCTTCTACAAGAAGCTGAAGTCGTTCATCACCGCGCAGACCAGCATCATGCCCTACTCGCAGACGGGCTTCCCGCTGTCGTTCCTGCTGCCCGGCCAGGACGGCACGATCCCCTATAACGTCAGCCACCCGGTGAATGGCCCGGGCGCCGACATCCAGGGTCTGGAAATCGCGTTCCAGCGTGACTTCACGTTCCTGCCGGCGCCGTTCGACCACCTGGGCGTGGTGGCCAACGGAACCTATGCCGACGGCTCCTCGCCCGTGATCATCAGCGGCAATTCGGTGAACCTGCCGCTGTTCCAGCTGTCGAAATACACGGCCAACGCCACGATCTACTACGAGACCGACAGGTGGGGGATGCGCCTGTCGAGCGCCTATCGAGACAAGTACCTGGACGGCGCCGGCGGCAACGGCAACATCGGCAGCGGCTACAAGGCGACGAACAACATCGACTTCGCCGCGCACTACAACGTGCTGCCGAAGCTGAAGCTGACTCTGGAGGGCCTGAACCTCTCCAATGAGCACAGCATCCAGTACACCGACGTCAACGCCAAGCGCACGACGGTCAATGTCAGCAGCGGCCGCACCATCCTGGTGGGCGCCACCTACGAGTTCTAACCGCCTTCGAAGATCCCCTGAACTCGCGGGCCGTCGTCCCAACCGGGGCGGCGGCCTTTCTTTAGGTGGCCCTGGAGCGACGCCGGGCGGTCCCGGCGACGCCATCCACGGAACCTTCAAATTAGTGACATGCGCCTTTTGTAGAGGGTTCTCCAGGCCGCCAGGAAGCTTTGCTGGCGTCCGACTTTCGGGGACCTTGATGGCCGCACGGCGCGCCTGGCTGTCGCGATCGGGGGCGAGCCTTCTGGCGGGTCTGACCTGCGGCGTCGTGGCGGCCCCCGCCTTCGCCGCGCCGGCGCAACACTTCGCCATCGCCCGAGGCGATCTCGCCCAGGCTCTCAACGCCTTCTCCCGACAGGCCGACGTGCCGGTCATGACCCTGGCCGACATCCGCAACCGCACCAGCCAGGGCGTCAGCGGCGTTCTGACGCCGGAGCAGGCGCTGAACCGGCTGATCGCCGGCCAGAATCTGCGCGCCGTGGCGGCCGGCGGCGGCTTCGTCCTGCGCGAGGCGCCGCCGCCTTCCCCGCCCCCCGCGGTCGTCCGTCGGGCGACACCGCCCGAACCGGCGATCGAGCTCGATACGGTCGTCGTCACCGGCTTTCGCGAGACCCTGCTGCACGCGCGCGACCTGAAGCGCCGCGCCACGGGCGACACCGAGGTGATCCTGGCCGAGGACATCGCCGCCTTCCCCGACCTGAACCTGGCGGAATCCCTGCAACGGGTGCCGGGCATGACCATCTCGCGCGACACCGGCGAGGGTCGCCAGATCGCGTTGCGGGGCCTGGGCCCCGACTTCACGCGCGCTCAGCTCAACGGCATGGAGGTCTCGGCCTCGACCGCTTCGGGCATGGACAACCGAGGCTCGGTCAGCCGCACGCGGGCCTTCGACTATTCGATCTTCGCCAGCGAGCTCTTCAACAAGGTCACGGTGTGGAAGTCCTACGCGGTCGACCAGGACGAGGGCGGCATCGGCGGCACGGTCGCGCTGCGCACGGCCAAGCCGTTCGATTATCCGGGGGACAAGCTGGCCTTCTCGGCCAAGGGCCTGACCAACAGCGCCACCAGGACGGTCAGCCCTCGCGTGGCCGCCTTGGTCTCGCGGCGATGGGGCGACCTGGGGGCGCTGGTCTCGGTGGCCTATAGCGAGAACGACGCCAACGAATACGGCTATCGCAACTGGGGCTGGACGCCGGTGACGTTCGGCGCGGCCAATGTCGCCGCCACGGTCGATCCCGTCGTCGCCAATCGACTGATCAACGCCACGGGCGCGGGCCGCGTCGTCGCCCCGATGGCCGAGAGCTACTCGACCTGGTTCGACCATCGCACGCGGCTGGGCGTCACGGCGTCGCTGCAATACGAACCCGGAACCCGCGTGAAACTGGGCGCCGATCTGTTGTATGGCCGCCTTTCCAACGATCGCGACGAATTCTCGCTGGCCGCCGCCGGCGACAATCCGCTGACCGGCGACGTCAAGGGAACCCAGCGCCTGCGCGGCGCCGTGATCCAAGGAAACAGTCTCGTCCAGGCCGACTATTCCGGCGGCGTCGATCTGCGCACCGAACATAAGCGCTCGGAGGACACGACGGTCTTCCTCCAGGCGGCGATCAACGGCGAGATCCAGGCCGCCGACAAGCTGAGGCTGCGCGGCATGGCCGGCTATTCGAAGTCGGACTTCGAGGGGCCGGTCTTCGACAAGATCTTCCTGCAGGCCAGCGACAAGGCCTTTTCGTATGACCTGCGCGGCGGCAAGGCGGTCAACACCTACGGGTTCGACCCGATCGACCCGGCGCAATGGAGCCTGATGCGGGCCGACACCCGCGAGGATCAGGTGATCAATCAGTTCACCACGGGGCGCTTCGACGTCGACTACCAGGCCGCGCCGACACTCTCGATCGAAGGCGGCGCGCAGTACAAGTCGTTCCGCAATGACGGCTACACGCGTCGCGGCCGCTCGGACTATCCGACCGGGACGTCGGCGGCCCAGGCGGTCAAGGAGCTGGTCTTCCAGAAATCCCCGAGGCTCTACATCGTCGGCGACGTCGACGCGACCTTCGCGCGCCTGGGGGTCAATCGCGATCTTTCGACCGCCGACGATCTCCCCGGCTCCGATTTCTCGATCACCGAAAAGACCTGGTCGGCCTATCTGATGATGCGCGCCCACGGCGAGACCCTGGGTAAGACCTGGCGCGGCGACCTCGGTCTTCGCTACTACGACACCGACCTAACCTCGGACGGACTGGTCAATACGGGTGTCCAGACGCGGCCGGCGGTGATCCACGGCCGATACGACGGTGTGCTGCCCGCCCTGAACCTGGCGGTGGATCTCGGCCCCTCGGTGGTGGGCCGGCTGTCGATCAATCGCAACATCAGCCGCCCCAGCCTGGCGGACCTGCGGGTGGCGGGCAATGTCAACTCCGCGCCGTTCGGCGGCACGATCACGTCCGGCAATCCGAACCTGCGCCCGTTCCTGGCCGACGCCATCGAGGGGACGATCGAGACCTATCAGGGCCGCGCGGGCTACTTCGCCGTCAGCGTCTTCTACAAGCGCATGGCCTCGTTCATCACCACGGCCACCAGCGCCGTGACCTACGGCTCGACCGGCTATCCGTTGCAGTTCCTCGCCCCCGGCAACGGGCCAGATACCATCTATACATTCGTGCGCCCGGTGAACGGCGACGGGGCTTCGATCAAGGGCCTCGAACTGGCCTGGCAGCGCGATTTCACCTTCCTGCCCGCGCCGTTCGACAAGCTGGGCTTCGTGGGCAATGTCACCCGCGCCGCCGGCCGCTCGAACGCCATCGTCGATGGCCAGTCGGTGATGCTAGACCTCTTCCAGCTGTCGCGCTGGACCTCGAACGCCACGCTCTACTACGAGACCCCCCGCTGGGGCGCGCGGATCTCGTCGGCCTATCGCTCGGGCTATCTGGACAGCGCGGGCGGCAACGGTTCGATCGGCACGGGTTATCTGGCCAGCAACAACATAGACTTGGCGGCCCACTACAACACGACCGGCGGCCTGCGGATCGTGCTGGAGGGCGTCAACCTGACCGACGAGCCGATCACCCAGTATTCCGACATCACCGAAAAGCGCCTGACCGCCCGAACGGTCAGCGGCCGCACCTTCACCCTTGGCGTGACCTACGAGTTCTAGAGCGTAGTTCCAACACCGTGACGAAAAAGCTGTTCTCGCTGTCCCCGTTCGCGCGATCCGCGCCTCTACCGTCCATGGACGCGCGCGCCACCCTGCCGATCGGAAACGCCATGAAGGACGTCCTCGAGGCGCTTCGGCCCCACGAGCGCAAGCTCGCGGCCTACATCGCGCGGCGCTCCAAGGACCCCGCGCGCGCCGAGGACATCTTGCAGGAGACCTTTCTCACCGTCATGCGTCAGGCCGGAAAGCAGGAGATCACCCAGCCCCTGGCCTATGCCTATCGCGTGGCGGACTCGCTGATCTACGCCCAGGCCCGCCGCGACCGGCGCGAAGAGCCGATCGGCGACGAGGACTTCGGCTGCGAGATGCCTCTGCCCGACGCGGTGCTGGAGCACAAGCAGCGCGCCGCGGTGTTCGAGGCGGCGCTGAAGCGGCTGTCGCCCCTGCGCCGCGATATTTTCATCCGCCGTCATCTCGACGGTCAATCACGACAGGCCATCGCCGACGATCTGAGGATCAGTCTGGAGGCGGTCAAGAAACATCTCGTGCGGGCCATGACCGAACTGGCCGGCGCGATGCAGGACGCGGCGGTCAACGCCGCGCGAGAAGGGAGCGGCCGCGATGCGCGCTAACGACAACTGGCGGCTGCCGTCCGAAGAGGAACTCGAGATCGCCGCCGACTGGGCCGATCGCCTGCCCGAGTTGACCGCCGCCGAGCGTAGGGAGCTCGAATCCTGGCTCGCTGGCGGTCCCGGCCGCGCCGCCGCCTTCGCGCTGATGCGCGACACCCAGCGCGACACCGCTCTGGTCGAGGCCGCCGAACGCGTGCGCGCCGCGCCCGGCGCCAAGCGCTTGCCGCGCCTGGGCCTGATCGCGGCCGGCGTCGCCTTGGCCGCGGGCCTCTCGGCGGCTTTCCTGGTCCGCCCCTATCTGACGGCGACCGAGACGCCGCTGGAACTGACGACGCCCTTGGGCCAACGCGCCGAGCATCGGCTGAGCGACAAGTCCGTGGTCAGCCTGGCGGCCGACACCGGCGTCTTCGTCCGCTACAGCCACGGCGCCCGCGACATCGACCTCAAGAAGGGCGACGCGATGTTCCAGGTGGCGAAGGACAAGACCCGCCCCTTCAACGTCCAGGCCGGCGACACAACGGTCACCGCCGTCGGCACCACCTTCGAAGTCGAGCGGGTCAGCGACGCCGTCCAGGTGCGGGTCTTCGACGGCGTGGTGCGCGTCAATCGCGACGGCGCCGAGCGCAGCGTCAGCAAGGGCGAGTGGCTGATGCTGGTTGCCGATCGCGCGCCGGTCCAGGGCCGCCTGGACGCCGAAAGCTATCAGGCCTGGCGCTCGGACTGGCTGGACGCCGACGCCATGCCGCTGAAGTACGTGATCGCCCGCCTGAACCGCTACACGGCGCAAAGCGTGTCGTTGCACGATCCGTCGCTGGGCGACCTGAAGGTCACCGGTCGCTTCAAGCTGGATCGCCCGGCGGAGTCGCTGACCATGCTGGCCGCCCTGCTGGACATGCGGGCCGACCCAGCCGGCCGCCGCGTCTATCTCACTCCGAAGCGAACGGCCAAGGCTGAACCGAAGACTTAGCCGCCCCACCCGCTTCATTGACCTTCGGCGGCTTCGAGCGCACGATCGCCTCAAACAGACGTTTGGGAGAGAAACGCCATGGCCGACGGGGAAGACCATCCGCGCGCCCAGTTCCATGCCATGACCGAGGGCACAGCCGAGGACTGGAGCATCATCGCCGGGGCGTCGATGCAGTTCGGCCGCGAGCTGCCCACCCGCCTGGTCGCGCATCTGAATCTGTTGAAGGGCGACTGCGGCGGCTTCCCGGTGGACCGTCTGGAGCACAGCCTGCAGACCGCCACCCGCGCCCACCAGGCCGGCGAGGACGAGGAGTATGTCGTCTGCGCCCTGTTGCACGACATCGGCGACATCCTGGGCCCGCGCAATCACGCCGACATCGGCGCGGCGATCGTCCAGCCTTTCGTGTCGGAGCGGAACCACTGGATGGTGGCCAAGCACGCCATCTTCCAGGGCTATTACTTCTTCCACCACCTGGGTCTGGACCGCGACCTGCGCGAACAGTATCGCGGCCACCCGGACTTCGAACACACGGCGAAGTTCTGTCACCTGTACGATCAGGCGGCGTTCGACCCGAACTTCAAGTCGATGCCGCTGGAGGCCTTCGAGCCGATGCTGCATCGGGTGATGAGCACGCCCAAGCGCTCACTCTATATGAACACGCGCGCGGCGGAGTAGCCGCCTACTCCACGCGCTCGGCGGTGACGCCCAGCTTGGCCAGCTGGGCCTGCACGCTGTCGGGCCCCACCAGGTGGCCCGAGCCGACGGCGACGAAGCTGACGCCCTTGCCGGCCAGCTTGGTCTTCAGCTGCTGGGCCCAGTTCCGATTGCGCTGGACGATCAGCAGGTCATAGAGCGCCGGATAATCGCCCTTCATCTCCGAGACGAAGATCGACTCCAGGGTCTTGGTGTCGCCGGCGGCCCAGGCGGCCACCATCTGGTCGATCTTGCCCACGCCCTCGTCGGCGTCCTTCAGGCTCTGGGCCAGGAAGTCTGCCTCGGTCTTGGGCGGCAGGTCGGCGAAGAAGCGGATCTGCTGCTCGGGGGTCTCCAAGGCGTTTTCGGCCTTCCCGGCCGCGACGGCGTCCTTGATCAGCACCTGCTCGACGCCGCTCTTGGGGTCGTAGCCGGCCTTGATCACCGGGGCCAGGGACAGCGACACCGCCGCCATCCAAGGCCGCATCATGTTCAGGACCTGGGGCGGCACGCCGCCCAGCTGCGCCAGTTCGCTGGCGTGCTTGAACTGGTCGGGAGTGATCTTGCCAGACAGCGGATGCTCGCGATCCAGGCCGTAGGTCATGACCAGGGGCTGCATCACGGCGGGATCGTCGGCGCCGATGATCTCCAGCGTCAGATCGCCGCTGTCGGCCAGGGCCTTGTCGATCTTGGCCGAACGCCACTGGGTCTCGGGCCGCAGCACGTGGATCGTGCCGAACAGATAGATCGTCGAGTCCTTGTCCTTGATCGCCCACAGCGCCGGTTCGGCCTGGGCGACGCCCGACCAGGCGAGCCCGAGGGCCAGGATGGCGACCAGGCTCAGGGCGAACCGGCGCGCCGACCAACGAAGCTTGTCCAGCATGGATTTTCCTTCCGACCGAGCCCTATCCTTGGAGCGCGTCGCCGGCGGGCGCAAGGACCGCCGACGTTCGAAAATCAGTCCTTCAGGAAGGCGTCCACCGCTTCGGCGAAGGCCTTGGGCTGGTCGAACATGATGAAGTGACGACTGTCGTCGATCCGCTTCAGCTTGACGCCGGGCAGGTCGGCATAGGCCTTGGCGTAGATGCCGTCGACCATGGCCACGGGCGCGCCGATCGCCGGGTCGAACGGATAGAGCAGCGTGGTCGGCGTCTTGATACCGGCCAGGCCGGCGCGGGCGTCGGTGGTCATCAGGTCGTACATCGCCCGAGCCACCGCGCCGCGATCCGAGGTCTTGGACCATGCGATGACGGCCTTCAGGCCCTCGGCCGACTTGACCATGCCGGGCAGCACCGCGCTGGCCTGCTGATCCTGGAAGGCGGCCTCGTCCATGGCCAGCACGGCGTCGCGCAGGGCGGCGGCGCGGGGCTTGGCGCTTTCGGCCGTGACGCTGGACGACATGGCCGCCGAGAAGAACGGCAGGCTGTCGACGATCAGCAGGCGACCGACATCCTCGGGGTGATGCTCGGCCAACTCCAGGCCGGTGAAGCCGCCCATGGAGTGGCCGATCACGGCCGGGGCCTTCAGATGGTTGGCCTTGATATAGGCGTCGACGGCCTCGACCACGGGCTCGACGACCGGGCCCTGGGCGTTGCCAGCCACCGGCGCGCCGGCGAACCCCGCCACCTGGACGACGTGGACGCGGTGCGTGGCTGAAAGCTGCTTCACCGTGGCGTCCCACACCGCGCCGGACGAGGCCAGGCCCGGGATCAGCACCACGTCGGGACCCTTGCCCGAGACGCTGACGGTGATGCGGTCGGAAGACGGGGCGGCGTGGGCGCGGCCGCCAAACACGCCGATCGCGGCCAATATGGCCAGGAAGATAACCAGAAAGCGGTTGCTAAACGGCGTATCGTACATCGCGCTTCTCCTTGAAATTCAGGCGTGCGGAAGGCTCCGGCGCGACGCGCCGAGCGGACGGATGGGAGGTTGGTGGGAATGTCGGCGTCCCTATCGGCGGGACGCCGGGTTCTCAGGCTTCGTCCTGGAAGATCGCTTCGATCGGCTGCTCGAACAGCCGGGCGATCTTGAAGGCCAGCGGCAGGCTGGGGTCGTACTTGCCCGTCTCCAGGGCGTTGATGGTCTGGCGGGAGACCTCCAGCCGTTCGGCCAGATCCGCCTGGCTCCAGTCGCGCTCGGCGCGGAGCACCTTGAGGCGGTTCTTCATTGGTACCGCCTCCGAATGAGCGGCTGGCTCGCGCCCCAGGCCGCGCAGAACAGCGGGAAGACCAGGAAAGCCGGCGGCGCGGGGACCACCTCGGCGTTGCTGAGGAAGCCCCAGACCGTCGACACCGCCAGCACCGTGGCCAGGCCCCAGAGCATCGCCTCGACGCTGACCGCGCGCTCGAACTCGTCCGGCTCTTCCTTGAGGTAGAGGCCGATGATGCCTAGCACGCCCAGGATCGGAATGGCCGGCGCCACGGCGACCAGCCACAGCAGCGGTCCGGTGAGGCCGCCGTGCTTGAGCAGCATGACCGAGCCCAGCAGCGTGACGGTATAGATGATCATCGTGATGGACAGGCGGCGACGGTAGCGCTGCATCGCGGGGCCGGGCCGACATTGCTTGATCCTGGCGCTGCCGAAATAGACGTAGGCCACGAACACCATGCTCCAGACGAAGACGGCGATCACCATCGCCGCGCCGCTGAGCACGTGCGAAAGCCCAAGGGCGACGATCAGACCGGTCAGCACGACCACGCCGACCATGAACAGCGCCGTCCTGGGCCAGGTCGGTTTCTCGTTTTCCATGACAAGCACCCCTCTCTATTTGACAAGCACACTTGTCATCCATGGGCGAGGACATGTCAAGCATCATTGTCATATTGTCAGGTTTTGCCGACTAAACGACGGAGACCCTTGACCTTAGGCGCGCTTCAAGCGGCCTCCCGGCCCAGAAAAGGATCGATCGTCAGAGCGTCGGCGGTCAGGCCGCGCCAATGAACCGCCTCGAAGCGCCTGGCCGGAAAGGCCAAGCGCAGAACGCCGGAACGCTGGCGCGGGACCAGCTCCCAGCCATACCGCGAGAAGCGGTCGCCGAAGTCGGACCAGCGGATCACTCGCCCCTCGGCGTCCTGCCGCCAGACAGCCTTGTCGCAGCCCGGAATGCGCCCGCACCGCTCCCAGGCCTCGACACGGCCTTGCAGGATCACGAACGGGTCATGGGCGATAAGGGCCATGCAAGGGGGCTCCAGGGGCTGCCGCTGTCCTTTCGCGGCGACGGAGCTGAGTCGCGCCCCGGAAGGACGAGACCTAGAATTTGTGTAACCGCACAGACTGTCCACCACATCTGGTGCGGCGGGTTGCCGCGCGGCGCGGACCGCGGCCGGCGGCCTTTCGTCCCAGGACTATTTCCAGGCCTTGAAATGCTTGGACAGTTTCAGACCCTGGCGCTGGTAGTGCGAGCCGCCCTCGCCGTACAGGCGCTTAGGCCGCGCGGTCAGCGGTTCGTAGACGAGCCGCGCCACGGTCTGGCCGTCCTCCAGCAGGAACGGCGTCTCGTGGCTGCGCACTTCCAGCACGCCCTTGGAGCCCGTCGCCAGGGCTTCCTCCGTGCCGAAGCCGGGGTCGAAGAACCCCGCATAGTGCACGCGGAACTCGCCCACCGACGGGTCGATCGGCGTCATCTCGGCCGCCTCCAGCACCGGGATCTCGATATTGTCCTTGGAGGCCAGGATGTAGAATTCGCCCGGATCCAGCAGCAGCTCGCCGTGACGCGCCTCCAGGGGCTCCCAGAAGTCGCGCGGATCGTGACCGTCCTCGTGGTCCAGGTCGACGACGCCCGCGTGGCGGCGGCCGCGGAAACCGACGACGCCGGTGTCGGACAGCAGATCCACACCGACGCTGCGCGTCGCCAGCTTGGCCGGCTCGCCGCGCTTGAGGCGCAGCTGGTTCAGCCGCGTGCCCGCCCTGACCAGCACCGAGAAGGTCTGCGGCGCGATCTCGATATAGAGCGGCCCCGTATAGCCGGCGTCGACGTCGTCGAAGGCGCGCGAGTGGTCGGTCAGCAGGCGCACGAACACGTCCACCCGTCCGGTCGAGCTCTTAGGGTTGCCGCGCGCCGACACCGTCATCGGCAGGGTCAGGCGCTCCTGGATCTCGGCGATATAGACGCAGCCCTTTTCCAGCACCGCGCCCCGAGTCAGGTCCAGCTCGTGCATGGCCACGTCCTTGAGCCGCTCGGGCACCTTGCGCGACAGGCCGGGCAGGAACGAGGCGCGGATGCGCCAGGCGCGCGCGCCCAGGCGCAGGTCGAGGCTGGCGGGCTGCACCTGGTCGACGTCGAAGGGCGTGGCCGAGGTGATGGCCTCCTCGGCGATCAACTCTTCGATGGTTTGGCAGGGCAGAATCCCTGCGGCGTGGGCGTCGGTCATCGGCGGGACACTCGCCAAACCGGACCATAAAGGCAAGGCGAGACCTGGCCCCTTGAAACCACTCGCCTGTGACAATCGTCTTTTCGCCTGTGACAATTCTCCGGTCGCGGAAGAGGTGTTCGCCCTTGACCCAGACGCCCTCGCCGCTCTCTATGCCCGCGTTTCAAGCGTAGGAGACCGCCGGTGGCCGAGGACCCCAAAGACTGGGACGTCGCGACGAAGCTTATTCGAGGCGGCATCGCGCGCTCGCAGTTCATGGAAACCGCCGAGGCGCTCTATCTGACGCAAGGCTTTACCTACGACAGCGCCGAGGGCGCGGACCGTCGGTTCGCCGGTGAAGATCCCGGCTTCGTCTATTCGCGGTTCAACAATCCGACCGTGAAGATGTTCGAGGATCGCCTGGCGCTGCTGGAAGGCGCCGAGGTGTGCCGCGCCCAGGCCACGGGCATGGCCTCGATCCATGCCTCGCTGATGGGTCTGGTCAAGGCCGGGGATCACGTCGTGGCGGGCCGCGCCCTGTTCGGCTCGTGCCGCTGGATCGTCAGCGAGTGGCTGCCGCGCTTCGGCGTCGAGACCACCTTCGTCGACGCCACCGACCTCAAGGCCTGGGAAGCGGCGATCCGCCCGAACACCAAGGCCGTGCTGATCGAGACGCCCTCCAACCCCGTGCTGGAGATCACCGATATCGCCGCCGTGTCCGAAATGGCCCACGCCGTCGGCGCCAAGGTCATCGTCGATAACGTCTTCGCCACGCCGATCTTCCAGCAGCCGCTGAAGCTGGGCGCGGATGTGGTGGTCTATTCGGCCACCAAGCACATCGACGGCCAGGGCCGCGTGCTGGGCGGGGCGATCCTGACCAGCGAGGCGATCAACGAAGAGTTCTATCGCGACAGCCTGCGCCACACCGGCCCTTCCCTGTCGCCGTTCAACGCCTGGGTGATGCTGAAGGGCCTCGAGACCCTCGACCTGCGCGTGCGTCGCCAGAGCGACACCGCCGCGGCCCTGGCCGACGTCATGGCCGAGCATAAGAAGGTCCAGACCGTGCTCTACCCGTTCCGCGAGGATCATCCGGGCTATGAGGTCGCCAAGAAGCAGATGAGCGGCGGCGGCACGGTGATCGCGCTGGACCTGGGCTCGCGCGAGGCGGCCTTCAAGTTCCTGAACGCCCTGGAGATCGTCGACATCTCCAACAATCTGGGCGACGCGAAGTCCATGGCGACCCATCCGCCGACCACCACCCACCGCTCGGTGCCAGAGGAGCAGCGTCCGCTGCTGGGCGTGACCGAGGGCGGCGTGCGCCTGTCGGTGGGCCTGGAAGGCGTCGAGGACCTCAAGCGGGATGTGATCCGTGCGCTCGATCAGGCGTGAGACCTCCCCGCCGATGCAGCGGATGCGCCGGCGTCGCGGCGGCGACGCCTCGATCTATGAGGCCCGAACGCGCGACATCGTCGTGCGCGTTTTCCCGACCTACGCCCATGAGGAGTCCTCTCCCGAGGAGGGTCTCTATCTCTGGTCCTACACGGTCGAGATCGAGAACCATGGCGACGAGACCGTCACCCTGGTGTCGCGCCGCTGGACCATCACCGACGGCTTCAATCGCGTGAACGACGTGGAAGGCCCCGGCGTGGTCGGCGAGCAGCCGGAATTGAAGCCCCGGGAGGCCTTCCGCTACGTCTCCAACTGTCCCCTGCCCACGCCCTCCGGCGCGATGAAGGGCAGTTATCAGATGATCAACGACGTGGGCGAGGTCTTCGATGTGGCGATCCCCGAGTTCTCGCTGCACATGCCGGGCGCGGCGCTGAAGCTGAACTGACGCGACCTTCCGAAAAGGAAAAGCCGGCGCCTTCTCAAGCGCCGGCCTTGATCCTCGCGGGCGGTCGGATCACGCCGCCGGCGCTTGGTCCTTCGGCGGATCCAGCTTGTAGACGCGCGAGCAGTACTCGCAGGTCACGTGGATCTTGCCGTCGGGTTCGATCATTTCCTCGACCTCCTGGGCCGAGAAAGAGTCCATGACCACGCCGATGCGGTCTTCGGAGCAGCGGCAGAAGGCGCGCAGCGGCTTTTCGTCCAGCAGACGCACGCCATCCTCGTTGAACAGCCGCCACAGAAGCGTCGGGGTGGAGACGGTCGGGTCGATCAGCTCGTCCTCGCCCGTCGTCTCGAACAGCGCCTGAACGTGGGTCCAGGCGTCCTGGGTGTCGCCGCGCGCGGCGTCCCCGGCGATAACCTGAATGAGAATGCCGCCGGCGCGCCACTGGGAGCCCTCGCCGGTATCGACCTGACCGACGGCCAGGCGAATGCGGGTCGGGGTCTGTTCCGACTGCTGGAAGTATTGCTCGGCGCACAGGGCCAGGGTCTCGCCCTCGATCGGGGTGACGCCCTGATAGCGGTCCATGTCCGGCCCCTGGTCCAGGGTCATGATGAACACGCCGCCGCCCAGCAGGGTCTTGGCGCCAGGCCGCGCGAAACCCTCCGAGGCCTTGGCGACCTCGTCCGGATCGAAGCGGCAATAGCCGCGCAGGCCGCCGCTGGTGTCGTAATCGACCACGACGTAGCGGACCGGCCCGTCGCCCTGGGCCTGGATGATCAGGCGGCCGTCGAACTTCAGGCTGGAGCCGACCAGGGCGGCCAGGGCGCAGGCCTCGCCCAGCAGGTTGGCCACGGGATCGGGATAGGCGTGCCGCGTCAGCACCTCGTCGACGGCCGCGCCGAGGCGGACGACGCGACCACGTACGGGCAGGCCTTCGATCTGAAACGCGGAAACGACGTCGTCGAGGACGCTGGTGTTGGGAGCGATTTCGGTCATGGGGAGGCTAGATAGGTGAGCGGGGAGAGAATTGCGAATCTTCGCTCTCCGCCACCGTGCTCTGGTTCTCTCCTCCCCCGTCTGGGGGAGGTGGCGCGCCCGCGCAGCGAGGCGTGACGGAGGGGGCTTGCGCGGCTTAGGCCGGCGCTGACCCCTCCACCACCGTTCGGCGGCCCCCCTCCCCCAAAGGGGGAGGAGAGTGTAAGCCGACCGCCCCTACCCGATCGCCCCGAAGCACCAAGCCAGCACCGACTTCTGGGCGTGGATGCGGTTTTCCGCCTCGTCCCAGACCAGCGAGCGCGGACCGTCCAGCACGGCGTCGGTGACTTCCTCGCCCCGGTGGGCCGGCAGGCAGTGCAGGAAAACGCCGTTGGCGGCGGCCAGATCCATCAGGGCGTCGTCGACCTGATAGGGCTCCAGCGCCGCCAGACGCTCGTCATGGTCGGTGTCGCCCATCGACACCCAGGTGTCGGCGACGACGACGTCGGCGCCGCGCACGGCCGCCTGGGGGTCGGTCGTCATGCTGACCTTGCCCCGCAGGCTCTCGGCCCGCGCCAGGTCGTGCAGGTCGGCGTGATAGACCGCCGGACAGGCGATCTTCAGCTCGAAGCCCAGCAGCGGCGCGGCGTGGATGAAGCTGGAGCAGACATTGTTGCCATCGCCGACCCAAGCGATCGTCTTGCCGGCGATCGGACCGCGATGCTCCTCGATGGTGAGGATGTCGGCCATGATCTGGCAGGGATGGCTCTTGTCGGTCAGGCCGTTGATGACCGGCACGCTGGCGACCTGGGCGAAGCGCTCGACGTCCGCGTGGCTGTTGGCGCGGATCATCACCGCGTCGACCATGCGCGAGAGCACCTTTGCGGTGTCCTCGATGGTCTCGCCGCGCCCCAGCTGCATGTCGGACGCGGTCGAGATGATCGACGCGCCGCCCAGCTGGCGGATGGCCGCGTCGAACGAGAAGCGGGTGCGGGTCGAGTTCTTCTGGAAGATCATCGACAGCACGCGGTCCTTCGCCGGCGCGTCGGCGTCGACCTTGCCCTGGGGCCAGCCCTTGCGGGCGGCCTTGCGCGCATGGGCGTCGTCCAGCAGCAGGCGCAGGGTCGCGCCGTCCAGCTTCCACAGGTCGATGAAGTGACGGGGGTGAGTCATCGGACTATCCCTATTTCCCGCCTCCCCGGCGACAGCCGGGGCCCAGATACATCCGGGTGGTCAGCGGGCTTGATCTGGGTCCCGGCTGTCGCCGGGAAGAACGGTGAAAAGCGGGATTAGGCGGCCGAGGCCTTCGCGCGCGCGACCTCGCAAGCCTTTTCCAGCTTGGCGACGGCCTCGCTGGCCTCTTCGATGGTCAGGTTCAGCGGCGGCAGCAGGCGCACGCAGTTGTCGCCGCCGCCGGCGACCAGCAGATGCTGATCACGGGCCAGGACCATGAACTCGCGGTTGTTCGGGATCAGCTTGATCCCGATCAGCAGGCCCTTGCCGCGGATGTCGACGATGACGTCCGGGAAGCGGTCCTTCAGACCGTTCAGCTGCTGGGTGAAGAAGCCGGCGACCGTGTTCACGTTGTCCAGGGTCTCGGGCGAGTTGATCAGGTCGAACGCCGCCTTGCCCACGGCCATGGCCAACGGGTTGCCGCCGAAGGTCGAGCCGTGCGCGGCCACGGTCATGCCCTTGGCCGCCTCGGTCGTGGCCAGGCAGGCGCCGATCGGGAAGCCGCCGCCTAGGGCCTTGGCCACCGCCATGATGTGCGGCGCGCCGCCTTCCGCCCACTCGTGAGCGAAGAGCTTGCCGGTGCGGCCCATGCCGCATTGGACTTCGTCATAGATCAGCAGCACGCCGTGCTCGTCGCACAGCTCGCGCAAGCCCTTCAGGCACTGGGTCGGGATGGCGCGCGCGCCGCCCTCGCCCTGCACCGGCTCGACGATGATCGCCGCCGTGGTCGGGCTGGCGATGGCGGCCTTGATGGCCTCGTGATCGCCGAAGGTCAGTTGGCTGTAGCCCGGCAGGCGCGGGCCAAAGCCGTCGACATAGCTGGGATTGCCCGAGGCGTTGACGGCGGCGTAGGTCCGGCCGTGGAACGAGCCGTCGAAGCCGTAGATATCGATCCGCTCGGGCTGGCCGTTGGCCGAGTGATATTTGCGGGCGGTCTTCAGCGCGCACTCGACGGCTTCCGTGCCCGAGTTGGTGAAGAACACCACGTCGGCGAAGGTGGCCGCGCAGATGGCGTCGGCCAGGGCTTCCTGCTCGGGGATCCGATAGATGTTCGAGACGTGCCAGAGCTTCTCGGCCTGGGCCTTCAGAACGTCGACCAGAACGGGATGGGCGTGGCCCAGGCCGTTGGTGGCGATGCCGGCCACGCAGTCCAGGTATTCGCCGCCGTCCGTCGAGAACAGGCGCGCGCCTCGGCCTCGCTCGAACGCCAGCGGGGCGCGGTTATAGACGCCCATGATGTGGTGTTGAGAGGCGTTGGACGACGTCGCGGTGCTCAAGACCGGCCCTCCTAGAAGGAAATAAGCCCCCGTGCTGCGCGCACGGGGGACTGGAAGGCCGCAGGTTGTCGCCGCGGAACGACGTCGTGTCAATCAAGGGACCGTGAAAAAGGGCTCTGAAAAAGCCGAAGAATTCACGGGTCTGTCCTAACGGCCACAGGCTGGGGATCAGCTCTTCAGACGGTAACCGGTGACGAACAGGCGCCAGCACCACAGGAAGAGACCCGTGGTCAGGACGCCCATGCTCACGACCCCGGTCGCGATGGATCCGTCGGCATGGCCGATGAAGCCATAGCGAAAGCCGTCGATCAGGTAGAAGAACGGGTTGAAATGGCTGGCCGAGCGGAAGGGCTCGGGGAGCTTGTCGACCAGATAGAAGGTGCCCGACAGGAAGGTCATGGGCATGATCAGGAAGTTGGTCACGGCGGCCAGCTGGTCGAACTTCTCCGACCACAGGCCCGCCAGAATGCCGGCCAGGCCCAGGATCATCGAGGCGGTCAGTCCAAAATAGAGGATGGCCCAGGGATGGGCGATCGACAGACCCGCGCCGGGCAACACGCCGATGACCAGGGCCGTCACCGCGCCCACGACCACGCCCCGCGTCGCCGCGCCGAGGGCGAAGCCCAGCACCTGCTCCAGCGCCGACAGCGGCGGCGTCAGGAAATCGGGCGTCAGGCCCATCATCTTGGCCTGGATCAGCGATGACGACGAATTGGCGAAGGCGTTGTTCAGGATCGCCATCATGATCAGGCCCGGGGCCACGAAATGGCCGAAGGTCACCCCGCCCACCGCCGGCCGGCTGGCGCCCACGGCGACGACGAAGACGAGCATATAGAGCAGCGTGGTGACGACCGGCGCGGCCACGGTTTGCGTCCCGACCTTCCAGAACCGGCGAATTTCACGTTGGTAAAGCGTGACGAACCCGGACCAATTCCAGCCGTGATAGTTGCGCGGCTGCGGCGGAACGACGCTGTTGGCCATGTCTCTCATCGCTCAATCCCTTGATTTTACGGGCATGTGCGCCTTGCGGCGCGGTTTCGCAAGCGCGGGGTTGCGGGAATCAACATCTTGTTTCTGTGGACAGAGTCGATGGCGCCCATTGTGTGTTTTAACGCATTCTTTACGATATCTAGTACGACGACCGCCGGCGGGGCGGTTCGATCACCATATATGGGGTGAAGGACGTGGGGACGTCCGGCGCCCTGTCAGATGGCGGAGACGGGTATGAGCTGGACGGACGAACGGGTCTCGACCTTGAAGAAGCTCTGGCTGGACGGCCTTTCGGCCAGTCAGATCGCGAAGCAGCTGGGCGGCGTCACGCGCAACGCCGTGATCGGCAAGGTGCACCGCCTGGGTCTTTCGGGCCGCGCGGCCCCCTCGCAACCGGCGCGCCCGGCCTTCAAGGCGCCGCGTCCGGCACGTCCCGTCGCCCAGGCCATGCCCTCGGCGCCGCGCCGCGTGACGCCGGTCGAGGCGCCGGCTTCGGTCCCCGTGGCCGCCGCGCCCGCGCCGCTGCCGGCCTTCCGGCATGAAGAGCCGGGCTCGGCCACCGTGCTGACCCTGGGCGCGCACATGTGCAAGTGGCCGATCGGCGATCCCTCGTCGGAAGGCTTCACTTTCTGCGGCCGCCGCTCGTCGGAAGGCCCCTACTGCGTCGAACACGCCCGCGTGGCCTACCAGCCGCAGCAGACCAAGAAGAAGGGCGGCGCCACCGAGCTCGCCCGCTCGCTTCGCCGCTACATCTAAGAAGAACAAAAGTCTCTCAGGCGGCGGATCCCGGGCAGCTCGACGGCTGCCCGGGATTTTCCATTTTGGGAACAGCGTTAGAGAGAGCCGAGGACGAGGGCCAGCACGCCCACAATCACCAAGACGCCGATCCCGAACAGAATCGGCGGGTCGGGCTCAACGGTGGCCTCCGAGAGATCGGGATCTTGCCCATCCATCGCCGCCCGCACCCTAGGCCACTCCCGAGCCAGAAACTGCTTCCTCGCGCCTCCGCTCAGGAACCATGTCACCCGCGGCCTCTTCAAGGTTCGCAGGATCCGTTCACGGACAAAGCCTGGATCAAAACCGGTCCACTCGCCGGCGATGCTCATCAGATTGAAGGCGAAGGCCGGAAAGACCTCGCGCTCGAGAATGTCGCGAACCTGCTCCTCCGAAAGCCCGCCCTCGCGCGCCGCCCGAGCGATCGCCTCATAGTCTTGTCGCCGCGGTTGGGTGTCGACAAACAGATCCGACAGCGCACACCACAAGGGCATCCTGGCGGCGACATCATCTTCGCTCAGTACGCGTTCGGCCATTTAACCCCGCCCCGGCTTTATCCTATCTAGAAGCCCATGAGCGATCTGCCGCCAACCGATTCCAACGCCCCGCCCTATTCGGTCTCCGAGCTGGCCTTCGCCCTGAAGCGCACGCTGGAGGACCGCTACGGCTTCGTGCGGCTGCGCGGCGAACTTTCCAAGGTCACGCACCACTCCAACGGCCACGTCTATCTGACCATCAAGGACGACAAGGCCGCCATCGACGGCGTCGTCTGGAAGGGCAATGTCCGGTCCCTCGGCGTGCGGCCCGAGCATGGGCTCGAGGTCATCGTCACCGGCAAGATCACCACCTATCCGGCCGGCTCGCGCTACCAGATCGTCATCGACAGCATGGAGGCCGCCGGCGTCGGCGCGCTGCTGGCCCAGCTGGAACGGCTGAAGGCCAAGCTGGCCGCCGAAGGTTTGTTCGCGCCCGAGCGCAAGCGTCTCCTGCCCTCGATGCCGGCCGTCGTGGGGGTCATCACCAGCCCCACCGGCGCGGTGATCCGCGACATCCTGCACCGCATCCGCGACCGCTGGCCCTGCCAGGTTCTGGTCTGGCCCTGCGTGGTGCAGGGCGACGCCGCCGCCGCTCAGGTCAGCGCGGCCATTCGCGGCTTCAACGCCATCGCCCACGGCGGCCCTGTGCCGCGTCCGGACATCCTGATCGTCGCGCGCGGCGGCGGCTCGGTCGAGGATCTGTGGGCCTTCAACGACGAGGCCCTGGCCCGGACGGTCGCCGAGGGGACCATCCCGCTGATCTCCGCCGTCGGCCACGAGACCGACACCACGCTGATCGACTTCGTCTCGGACCGCCGCGCGCCCACGCCCACCGCCGCCGCCGAGATGGCCACGCCGGTGCTAGCCGAGCTGCGCGCCCTGATCTCGGACTTCGACCGCCGCCTGAACCGATCGGGCGCGCGCCTGATCGAGGATCGCCGCACGCGCCTGACCAGCGCCGCGCGCGGTCTGCCTCGCCCCGACGACATTCTTGCGCTGGCCCAGCAGCGGTTCGACATCGCTTCGGGACGCCTGGACGCGGCCCTGCAACGCAATACCGCCGTCCATGCCCAGGACCTGCTGAAGGTCACGGCGCGCCTGACGCCGGACGTTCTGGCGCGGCAGCGGACCATCAAGGGGGAGCGCCTGGCCGATCTTGACCGACGTCTCGAGGCCTGCGGAACCCGGGCGCCCGAGCGCGCCGCCGCCCATGCCCGCTTGCCCGCCCTTTGGGAGCGCCTGCGAGCCGCCGGCCAGCGCCGCCTGAGCCGCGCCGAAGACCAACTGACCAGCCTCGACAAGTTGCGACAGTCGCTAAACCCGGAAAGGCCGCTGGAACTGGGCTTCGCCCTGGTCCGCAAGAGCGACGGGACGCTGGCCCGGTCGGCCGCCGACCTCGTCGCGGGCGAGCGCGTGAATCTGAAGTTCAAGCTCGGCGATCGGGACGCGGTGATCGACGGCCAGGGCGCGATACCCCCGCCGACCGCGCCGGCCCCGGCGCCCAAGCCTCGCCCCAGGCCGCACGCGCCGCCCACCGAGCAGGGCGACCTGTTCTAAAGCCGCGCCTTGGCGTAAGGTAAGCCGCATGAACGCTTTCGATCGTGATCTCGGCAAGTCCGATGGCCCCGCCGTCCTGCACTATGGCGATGGCGAGTTCGCCGTGCTCAGCCCCGGCCGCTTCGTGCTGTGCGCGGTGAGCAACAAGCCGATCCCTCTGGAAGCGCTGCGCTACTGGAGCCCCGAGCATCAGGAGGCCTATGCGGGTCCCGCCGAGGCCCTTCAGCGTTGGCAAGAGGCCTGAGCCGACGCGCGGTCGTCGCCGCGCTGCCGCTGACCGCCGTTGCGTTTAGCCCTCTGGGCGCGGCCCGGGCCGCCGCGCCGGGGCTGAGCCTCTCGGGGAAATTCGTTCAAGGCGGCTATGCGATCGGCCACACGGCGCCGCGCGCCGTCATCGACGTCGATGGACAGGCGCGGACCACCGCCTCGGCCAACGGCTGGTTCGTCATCGGCTTCGATCGCGACGCGCCGCCGACCAGCACGCTGACCGTGACCACGCCCGATGGTTCGGCGGAAGACCGTCGAACCATTGCGCCCGGCGACTTCGACATTCAACGCATCGACGGCCTGCCCCCCGAGCAGGTGACGCCCACCGACCCCGCTCTGCTGGCGAGATTGGAGACCGAGGGCCTGCGCAAGCAGGCCGGCTTCGCCAGCCAGGCCGATCTCGAAGGCTTCCGCGAGGGCTTCGTGATGCCGGTGCTCGGCGCCCGCCGCTCGGCTCGCTTCGGCGGCCAGCGCATTCTCAACGGCGAGCCCAAGCGTCCTCATTATGGGGTCGACCTGGCGGTTCCCGTCGGCACGCCCGTGCGCGCCCCCGCGTCGGGGCTGATTTGCTTCGCCGAGACGGGACTGCACTACGAGGGCGGACTGGTGCTGATCGACCATGGCCAGGGGCTGGTCACAGCCTACCTGCACCTGTCTAAAATCCTCGTTTCTCCCGGAACTTACGTCCGCCAAGGCCAGCTGATGGCCGAAAGCGGCAAGGAAGGCCGCGCCACCGGACCTCATGTTTGCTGGCGCATGAAGTGGCGCGGACGCAATCTGGACCCTTCGCTGCTGGTCGGCGAAGGCCCTTTCCGGGCATGAAATTGTAGCAATTCGCCCCTGGCGCGAATTTAAAACCTTCTGTAGCAATGCCCCAAATTATCGGAAGCGGAGTCGCGGGGGAGCGGCCATGCTCCGGTCCCTTCCATGAGACTGTTCAGGAGGCGGCGCCCGCATGTCGGCGGCCCTGGAAAAACTGCGCTTCTTGCTGGTGGACGATAACCATCACATGCGCGTCATCGTCTCGACGATCCTCAAGAGCGTTGGCGTAAAACACATCCGCGAAGCCATTGACGGCGCCCAGGGCCTGCACATCCTGCGCGAGTGGCAGCCCGACATCGCCATCGTCGACTTCAAGATGAGTCCGCTGGACGGCGTGCAGTTCACCCAGCTGGTTCGCAAATCGCCGGACAGTGTCGATGCGTTCCTGCCGATCATCATGCTAACCGGCTTCGCCGAGCGCCACCGAGTGTTCGAGGCCCGCGACGCGGGCGTCACCGAGGTGGTGGTCAAGCCGGTAACGGCCCGCTCGCTGCTCGACCGCATCAATACCGTGATCTATCACCCGCGACCGTTCATACGCTCGCCGGACTATTTCGGCCCTTCGCGTCGTCGTCGGACGGACCCCAATTACACGGGTCCTTTCCGCCGAGCTGGCGAAAAGGACGGCCCGCCGGAGATGATCGAAATCTAGAACAAGCTGAGCGGAAAGCCGCGCATCCACCTTTCCGCGCGATACGCCAGAGCGTGAGGCTGAAAGTGGGAACCGATTTCAGCTTATCTCACGCTCTAAACATTTGATTTGGAGCCTTCGCCTAACCTTCGCCGGCCTTCTCCATCGCCGCCCGTTCGCGTTCGGCCAGTTCGGCATAGACCGCGTTCGGCCATCGCCGGTGCACCCAGAACCACTCGGCCGGCCGCTCGCGGATGCGCTCTTCCATGAAGGCGTTGATCATCCGAACGCCCGCTTCGATGTCGGCCGTCCGGTCGCCGGTCCTAGGCGGCACGATCGGATCGTGCACCACCGCCCGAAACCGCGCGCCCTTCAGCCGCTGAACGGACATGGGCTGCAAGACCGTGCCGAACCGGATCGCCAGGCGCGTGGGCCCGGGCGCCGTATGCGCCTCGTGGCCGAAGAATGGAGCGGCGACGCCGGTGTTGAACTTCTGGTCGTTCATCAAGGCGACGGACTTGCCCTCCTTCATGCCCTCCAGCAGCTCGCGCGCGCCGTCGCCGCCCTTGGGCGCGAACAGGCGCACGCCGTATCGGAAACGGCTGTCCTTGATGCGCTTGTCGACATAGGGATTGTTGGCCGCGCGATAGGTCATCTCGCAGACGACCCCGCTGTCGACGATGGCCGCTGGCATCACTTCCCAGTTGGAAAGGTGTCCCGAAACGAACACGACGGGGATCTTGTCCGCCGCGATCCGAGCCAGCCGCTCCTTGTTGACCACCTCGACCCGCCCGGTGGACGGCAGGATCTTGTCCATCAGCGGGAATTCGGCGAACGAGCGCCCCAGCCCCTCCCACTGCTCGGCCAACATGGCCTCGCGCCAGGCGGCGTCCTTATCCGGAAAGGCCAGCTTGAGATTGCGCTCGGCCACCTTGTGCGCGCCGCTCATCGGCCCGAACGTCCGGCCCAGCCAGCCGCCGAAGTCCGAAGCGCGATCCACGCCCATCAGACGCACCGCGCCGATGAACAGGTCGAAGCCCAAGGCCTCCAACCGCCAAAACAGGTCCTGAACCCAAGGCTGACGCTTATTCGACATGACCTCTTCTTAGAGTGTGACGGCCAAAACCGGGAGCGGTTTCGACGACCTTCGTGGCTCGCGGGGGGCCGGGGCGCGATCCGTATGGCGCGACGCCGTCTCGCGCGGCACGCGACTTGCGACCATCGGTTCAGGCCGTTCCGTTTCGGGACGGGTCGGAGCAATCGAGGGGGCGAGGCTTCCATCATGGGTAACGACATCGACGTTCACCTGGGCAAGCGTCTCCGTCGCCGCCGCCGCTTGCTGGGCCTGACCCAGCAGCAGCTGGCCGGGACGGTCGGCGTTCGTTTCCAGCAGATCCAGAAGTACGAGTGCGGCGCCAATCGGATTTCCGCCGCCCGCCTGTGGCAACTGGCCGAGGCGCTGGAAGTGCCGGTCGGCTACTTCTACGATGGTCTGTCGGATGTGCGCCGCGAAGCCGCCGGCGAGTCGGCCGAGGGCGGCGAGATGTTCGCCCGCAAGGAAACGCTGGACCTGATCCGCGCCTACTATCTGCTGGGCGAGCGTCCCCGTCGTCGCCTGCTGGATCTGGCCAAGTCGCTCAACGGCGGCGCGGCGGAACACGCCGACGCCTAGAGCCTTTAGCCTGAAATCGGAATCCATTTCAGGCGTCAAAAAGGCTCTAAATCAAATGTTTAGAGCGTGAGATAAGCTGAAGACGGTTCCCACTTTCAGCCTCACGCTCTAAGGTCTTTGGTAGCGTAGCCGAGGCGGGGGCGCTAAACCCCGCCCATGACGCTTTCCGCTGACCGGCTCGCCACGCTCGACGCCTTCATCATCGACCTGAACCGAGCCTCGGCGCGCGCGATCCTGCCGCTGTTCCGCGCCGACCATGGTCTCGAAGACAAGGGAGCCGGCAAGAACCTGCCCCGCGAGTCGCACGCGGCCTTCGATCCGGTGACCGAGGCCGATCGCGGCGCCGAGGCGGCGATCCGCCAGCTGATCGCCGAACGCTATCCCGAGCATGGGGTGATCGGCGAGGAATATGGCGAGGATCGTCCGGACGCCGAGTTCGTCTGGGTGCTGGACCCGATCGACGGCACCCGCGCCTTCATCTCCGGCTTGCCGCTCTGGACCACGCTGATCGGTCTGCGTTGGCAAGGCCGCCCAGTGCTGGGCTCGATCGGCCAGCCCTATGTCGACGAGATCTTCGTCGGTCACGCCGGCGGCTCGCGCCTGCTGGCCCGCGGCGAGGAGACGCCGATCCACGTGCGCGAGTGCGCCAATATCAACGACGCCGTCATCGCCACCACCGATCCCGACGCCTGTTTCGACGGCGCCGAGCGCGGGGCCTGGCTGCAGGTGCGCGCCGCCGCCAAGCTGGCTCGCCTGGGCTGCGACGCCTATGCCTACGCCATGGTCGCCATGGGCAAGATGGACATGGTGATCGAGGCCGGCCTCAAGGCCTGGGACATCGAGGCGGCCATCCCCGTCGTCGAGGGCGCCGGCGGCCTGGTCACCAACTGGCGCGGCGAGCCGATCGGGCCGAAGGGCGGGCAGATGGTGATTTCCGGCGACCGCCGCCCGCTGGACGAGGCCCTGGTCAGTCTGAGACGTTCGGCGAAATAAGCGGTTCGCGTGGAGCGATCTGGTCGGCGGTCTCGTCGAAGGCCTTCCAGAACACGGCGCGGCGGGCGTCGGTCTCGATCAGGATCTCGTGGAAGGCGCCGGGAACCTCGACATACCGCCCCTGGGGAATGCGGCTGGCGATCGCGCGCGCGTCGGCGTTCAGCACGCGGTTGTCGAGCTCGGCGCCGACGATGGTGACCGGGATGGCGATCTTCTCGACGCCCTTGCTGGCCCTCAGCCAATCGCAGGCCGAGATCGCGAAGTCCGCCCAGCCCCAGGTCATGCCGCCCAGCGCGATCGCGGGATCCGCCCTCAGCTGAGCCTGGTAACGGTCGTAGCGAACCTCGTCATGAGTCAGTCCGTCGCCCTGGAAGGTCTGAACCAGCGGATCGTAGGGGGTTTGGACATACTCTCCCGCCAGGCCGACCCGCGACAGGGTCCAGGCCAGCGGCTTGGCCAGCCAGGGCGGCACGCCGGCCGTGTTCAGGCCCAACATCGGCGCCGACAACACGGCGGCGGCGAAGCGCGTCTCGCCATGGGCCAGGACCAGGGTCGTCAGGCAGCCGCCCATCGAATGGCTGACCGCGATCCAGGGCTTGGGCATCCTGGGCTCGAACGCCGTGAGCAGGGCGTCATGGTCGGACAGGAAAGTCTTGAAGCCTCGGGCGTGGCCCCTGAGGCGGTCGGGGAGCTCGCGGGCCGAGAGTCCCTGCCCTCGCCAGTCGTGCAGCAGCACGGCGAAGTCGCGCGCCAGAAGATCCTCGACGACCTCGAAATATTTCTCGAGCGGTTCGCTGCGTCCGGGGCTGAGCACCACCGAACCGCGCGCCGCCGCCTTCGGAAAGAACGTCGCGGCGCGGAGGGTCGCCCCATCCGCGCCGCGAAACCATTCCGGCGCGCCGTGGTCGGGAACCGGAGCCTCGGGAATCGAGACCAGACGCGCCGGTTCCGTCGCCATCGGGCTTAGCGCATCTTGGCGAACAGCGCGCCCATCTTGGGCTGCAGGGCCATGGCCGCGCCCATGTCCGACAGCTTCAGCTTGCCGGTCATGACGGCCATGGTCGGGTCCAGAGAGCCGGCGCCGATGGCCAGCAGGTCGTCCAGGCTGAGCGTCATGGTCAGGTCGGCGGGCTTGTCTTCGTTGGTGACCGAGCCGCCATCGATGTGGATGACGCCGGCGTCCTTCAGGTCGAACTTGAGGCTCTTGCCAAGTCCGCTGTCGTCGCCCACGGCGCCCTTGATGCGATCGGTGATTTCCTGAAGCGTGGCCATGAGCGCGATCTCCCTCTGCGCGTAGTGTGGGTTGCGATACTTGAACGGACCATCCGGCCAAGTAAACACCGTTCAGACGATCCGGGGGTGTATTTCCCTCGGCGGAGGGCGACCCTAGTTGGGGTTTTTGTCAACTTTACCCACGCGGCGCCCTTATCGCGGCTTCACGAACTTCAAGGTCATCCGATCGCTCTCGCCGATGGCGTCGTACTTGGCGTGATCGAAGCCCGGCTCCGCCGGTTCGCCGCGCGGCGCCGACAGGCGCGTGGGCGGCAAGGTCCAAACCCCAAAGGGATAGGTCTTGGTGTCCTTGGGATTGGCGTTGATTTCGCTGGTCTCGGCCAGCACGAAGCCCGCCTCCTTCGCCATCTGGATCACATAGGCCTGCTGGACGTAGCCATCCTCGGCCAGGACGTCCTGCACCCGGCCCGGCTCGCCGCGATGCTCCTCGATCCCCAGCACGCCGCCGGGCTTCAACGCGGCCAGGGCGTCCTTGAACGCCTTCTCGGCGATGCCGCCGGCCATCCAGTTGTGCAGATTGCGCAGGAACAGCACCAGGTCGGCGGAGCCGGCCGGCGCCACCGCACCGCTGGTCGGACCGAACGTGGTGAAGGTCACGTCGCCATAGATCTTCTTGTTCTGGCTCAGCTTGCGCTCGAAGCCCGCGACGATTTCCGCGGCCGCCGGGTCGGACGGATCGCTAGTCTCCAGCACCGCCTCGTAGAGCTTGCCATGGGTGTCGGCCAGGAATGGAGCCAGGATGTCGGCGTACCACCCCGCGCCAGGCCAGAACTCGACGACGGTCTGCCCCGGCCGCAGCCCCCAGAACTTCAGCGACTCGACGGGATGCCGATAGACGTCCCGGGCGCGGTCGGCGGGCGACCGCCAATCGCCGGCCACGGCCGCCTCGATCGTATCGGGGCCGGCCTTCCGCGCCGCCTCGGCCTCGCGCTTGGCGGAGGAAGTCTTGCCGCACCCCGAAAGGCCCAACGCGCCCACGCTCGCCAAGACGCCTCGCCGTGACCAGTCCAGTGCCGAAGCCATCATTCCCCCGTGTCGCGCGAGTCCAGCATCCAAGCCGACCTTGGCCAAAGTCGGGCCGTCGCGAAGGGCGCGACCTTAATCAGGGCGCCCCGCGCGTCAAACGATTCAGGTCGTGGCGATCCGCCTCTTGAACCTCCCAAACGGCTCCCCAACTAACCTCTCGAAGGCGCTGGAAACCCGGGCCTTCCGGACCACGGGCGACGCCGAATTCGGGTCGCCGACGGGCCGCACATTCGAAGACCTTGCTTGATGAGAAGGATCTGCACCATGCGCACTATCGACCTTTCGCCCCTGTACCGTTCGCTCGTCGGCTTCGACCGCCTCGCCGATCAGCTGGACGCCGCCGCGCGCAATGAAGCGGCCTCGGGCTATCCCCCGTACAACATCGAACGCACCGGCGAGAACGACTACCGCATCGAGATCGCGGTGGCCGGATTCAAGCCGGAAGAGCTGAACGTCGAGGTGAAGGAAAACCTGCTGACCGTCACCGGTCGCAAGGCCGCCAACGACGAAGCCAAGCAATATCTGCATCGCGGCCTGGCCGAGCGCAATTTCGAGCGCAAGTTCCAGCTGACCGACTACCTTGTGGTGGTCGACGCCGAGCTGTCGAACGGCCTGTTGTCCATCGCGCTGAAGCGCGAGCTGCCGGAAGCGCTGAAGCCCCGCACGGTCGAGATCAAGTCGGCCTCGGCCGCCAGCCTTATCGAAGGCGAGAAGGCCGCCTAGAGCCTTATCCGCTCGAATGGAATCATTCGAGCGGAAAAAAAGGCTCTAAATCAAACATTTAGAGCGTGATAACCGCCGAAACCGCTCACACTTTCGGCTATCACGCTCTAAGGCCGTCGCCGAACCCCATCTCCCTCAATCCCCACCGAACTTGGGCGGCGCGGCCTCGCGCCGCCCTTTTCGCATCGTTCAGCGCCGTGGCGGGCGTCGCGAAGACGTATCTGCCGCCTTCGCGTCAGCCCGGCAGGGAGAAGTCCAGGCCTTGAACCTGGGTCAGGTCGACGTCCCGGAAACTGGCCTTGGCCACGCGGGCGCCGGTGAAGTCCGAACCTCGCAGGTCCGCCCCGTCCAGCAAGGCCCCGCTGAGATCGGCTGCCTGGACCATCGCATAGCGCATCCGGACGCTTTGCAGACCGGTCTGGGTCTGACGCTCGGGTCCCAGCGGCAGGGGCGACAGGAAGGCCTGGCGAAGGTCGGCCTTGGTCAGGTTGGCGCCGGCCAGCCTGGCGCCGCGAAGGTCAGCCCCCCGCAGATTGGCCGCGCGCAGGTCGGCGTTCTGCAGATTGGCGCCCTGCAGCTGAGCGCCGGACAGATCCACCCCCACCATACAGGCGCCCCTGGCGCTCATGGCCGTCAGGCGCAGGCCTTTCAGCTTGTCGTTGAGGGGACGCAGATCCTGGCCGTCCAAACGCGCGACCGCGCCTTCCTTGCCGCCGGTTTGGCACCAGCGCTGGTTCGAAAGGCAGCGTTCATGAAGTTCCCGGGCCTTGGAAATCGCCTCGGGCGTGACCGAGCCCACCGCGCCGGCCATGCTGGCGCCGCTGACACGAGCCGTCGAGGTGTCGACGCCCGCCAGAACCGCGCCCGAAAGGTTCGCCCCCTCCAGATTGGCGCCCATCACATCGGCCCCTTCGAGGATGGCGCCGACCAGATTGGCTTCCTTGAGGTTCGCTCCGGACAGCTTCGCGCCCTTCAGCGAACAATCGCTGAAGTCGGCCTTGAACGCCGAGACGCCCTCGAAACGCGAGCCGTCGAGGGTGGCGCCGGAGAAGTTGGCCTCGTCCACCTCGCCCTGGCGAGCCTCGTGCCGCAAGGTGTCTAGGCCCCTGCGCGGGTGGGGAATGGCGATTTGACCTTCGCGAAAATCGGCCTGGGTCAGGTCGGCCTGGCCCAGGTTGGCGCCGCGCAGGCAGGCGCCGCGCAGATCGGCCCGCACAAGCGAGGCCTGGCGCAGGTCGCTCTTGCGCAGGTCACAGCCAAAAAGGCTCGCCCGGTCCAGCTTGGCGCGAACCATGCGACAGCCTTCGAGCAAGGACCCGGTCAGGTCCGCGTCGACCAGGTTTCGGAACGACAGATCTAGGCCCGACAACTGGATGAAGCGGAGCGTCGCCCGCTTGCCGCCTTGTTTGCCGGTAACGAATTTCTCGTGCGCCGTTACGATCATGTCGAGCTCGGCTTGGCTCAGGCGTCGCCGCCCAACCACGCTCTGCGCGGCGTTCATAACGATTTCCCCGTGGGTTTCTATTTTTCAGCTGGACGCACCCTAAGCGCCAGGGACGAGCGAACCGTTAAGCCTGCGACGATTTGTCGCCAATTCACTCAGATAATGTCATCAAGTCCCCGAGCGCCCAGACGGATGGCGCCGGTCAGATCGATATCCCGCAGGTTGGCCCCGGTGAAGTTGGCGCGCGAGGCGTCCGCCCCGGTCAAGCGCGCCTGGCGCAGGTCGGCCCGGGCGAAATCGGCATTGGCCAGGATAGCGCCCGTCAGATCGGCCGGAAGCACGCGGTCCGCGGCGATCAGCAAGGGCCCCAACTGAACATCGCGCAGGTCGGAGCCCGTCAGCTTGGCCCCCTTGAGCCTCGCTCCGCGCAGGTCGGCCCGGCGCAGATTGCAGGCCCGCAGGTCCGCCCCTTCCAGTTGGGCGCCCTGCATCTGCACGCCCTCCATGTCGAGGCCGTAGAACACCGCCGACTTGGCCGAGAGCGCCGTCAGGTTGAAGCCTCGAATAGAGCGCAGATTACGCAGGTCGGCCTTGTCGAACACGGACGGCTTGCCCTCGACGCCGCCGGTCTCGATCCAGCGCGCGTGATCGGCGATCATCTGCTCATAGGGCATGTCGGACACGTCGGTGCCCGCCGGTTTGTCGGTCAGGGCGCCTTCGAGATTGGTGTCGTTGATGTTCCACGACATCGTCTTGGCGCCGACCAGAACGGTGTTGCGAAGGTCCGCCCCCGCCAGGTTGGCGCCCGAGAGGTCGGCGCCGGCTAGGTTCGCGCCGTTGAAATTGGCCTGTTTGAGATTGGCGCGCACCAGCTTGGCGTCCTTCAGGATCGCGTCGCTGAAGTCGGCCTTGGTGGCGACGATGCCGGAAAGCCGAGACCGTTCCAGATTGGCGCCGGAAAGATTGGCCCCGCTGGCATAGGCCTCGCGCTGGGTCAGCTCGATCACGCGATAGCCTTCCTTGCGGTCGGCGGCGGCGATCGTGCCCTCGCGCAGATCGGCCTCGAACATGTCGGCGCCGGTCAGGTTGGCGCCGCGCAGGCTGGCGCCACGCAGATCGGCGCGGCGAAGACTGGCGTCGGACAGGTCGGCGCCCTGCATGTCCGCGCCGTAGAAATTGGCGTTATCCAGCCGTGTCTTGCGCAGATCGCAGCCGACCAGCACCGCGCCGGTGAAATCGGCGTCACAGAGATTCCGGCCCGTCATGGACAGGCCGGAAATATCGCAGAAGGCGAAGACGGCGCGCGCCCCGCCGAGCCGCGCGGACCACAGGCGATCGTGCTTGGCGCAGATCACGTCGACGTCGTGCTGCGTCAGGCGCTTGTATTCCTGTGGTGTCGGCGAGGCGGCGCTCATGGCTCGCATGGTTCCCGGATCAGGCGGTAACCATGCGCAGAGCAAAATTAACGTCGTCTTTCCAACAAGTTCCGGCCAAGTTTAGCCGATGCTGGGGAGCGCCTCGGCCCGACTCTCGTCCAGATAGCGCGCGCCGACCGGCTTGAGCTGAGCGTCCAGTTCGATGACCAGCGGGTTGCCCGTGGGGATCTCGACGCCGACGATCTTGTCGCTCGGAACGTCGAACAGATGCTTGACGATGGCGCGCAGCGAATTGCCGTGCGCGGCGACCAGCACGGTCTCGCCCGCCTTGAGATGGGGGGCTATATCGCTTTCCCAGTAGGGCAGAACGCGCACCAGCGTGGTGGCCAGGCTTTCGGTCGCGGGCAGGTTCGCGCCCTTGTAGCGGCGATCCTTGGCGAAGTCGTACTCACCGCCCGGCGCCAGCGGCGGCGGCGGCACATCGTAGGAGCGGCGCCAGATGGTGACCTGCTCGGCGCCATGCTTCTCGGCCGTCTCGGCCTTGTTGAGGCCCGTCAGGCCGCCATAGTGCCGCTCGTTCAGCCGCCAGTCCTTGGTCACCGGCACGAAGCTCTGCTTGGCCGCGTCGAGCGCCAGATTGCAGGTGCGGATCGCGCGGGTCTGGACCGAGGTGAAGGCCTGGTCGATCTCGAGGCCGGCCTGGGCGATCAGTTCGCCGCCCTTCCGGGCCTGGGCCTCGCCCTCGGCGGTCAGATCGACGTCGACCCAGCCCGTGAAGCGGTTTTCCAGGTTCCACTGGCTCTGGCCATGGCGGAGCAGGACGAGGGTCGGCATCGGGCTTCCTTCGATCGGTCGGGGAAATGTCAGGGCGGGCTAAGGCCGGACGGCGACAGCGTCAAGCGCCGAAGCCCCCGCGCCCCCTCCCCCTTGCCGCCGCCCGTGCTATAGGCGGGTCATGCCTGATCGCATTTTCATGCCGCTCCTGGGGCTGATCGCCGTGGCGCTGATCGCCTTCTCCCTCGTCTGGCCACAGGGCCAAGGCGACCGTTCCTGGGGTCCGTTCGGGCACACGCCCGTCCAGCAGACGCCCGAGATGAAGGCCGCGATCCAGCGCGAGAAAGACGCCGCGGCGCGCCGCGACGCGGCCGCGCGTAAGGCGATCGAGGACGCCGCCCAACCGCCGCCCCCGGCGCCCCGATGAGCGCCTTCGACGCCGTCGCCCTGGGCCGTCGCGTTCTGAACACCGAGGCCGACGCCCTGCGCGCGCTGTCCGCGTCGCTGGACGAGACCTTCGTTCAGGCGGTCGAGACGATGTTCAACGCCAAGGGCCGCATCGTCTGCACGGGCATGGGCAAGTCCGGCCACGTGGCGCGCAAGATCGCCGCGACCCTGGCCTCGACCGGCGCGCCGGCGATGTTCGTCCATCCCGCCGAGGCCAGTCACGGCGACCTGGGCATGATCGGCCCCGACGACGTGGTGCTGGCCCTGTCGAAGTCCGGCGCCGGGCGCGAACTGGCCGATACCCTGGCCTACGCCAAGCGCTTCTCGATCCCGCTGATCGCCATGACCGCCGTGGCCGACAGTCCGCTGGGCCGCGCCGGCGATATCCTTCTGCTGCTGCCCGACGCGCCGGAAGCCACGGCGGAGGTCAACGCGCCGACCACGTCCACGACCTTGCAGATCGCGCTGGGCGACGCCCTGGCCGTGGCCCTGCTGGAACGTCGCGGCTTCACGGCCAGCGATTTCCGCGTCTTCCATCCGGGCGGCAAGCTGGGCGCCATGCTGCGCACCGTCGGCGACCTGATGCACGACAAGGCCGAACTGCCCTTGGTCGCCGCCGAGGCGGCCATGCCAGACGCCCTGCTGGTGATGAGCGAAAAGCGCTTTGGCGCCGTGGGCGTGGTCGACGACCAGGGTCGCCTGTCCGGCCTGATCACCGACGGCGACCTGCGACGCCACATGGATGGCTTGCTGACCCACACGGCCGGCGAGGTCATGACCCGCGCGCCGCTCACCATAGCTCCACAAGCCCTGGCGGGCGAGGCGCTGAAGTTGATGAACGAGCGACGTGTCACGGTGCTGTTCGTGGTCGAGGATGCGCGTCCGGTCGGCATTTTGCACGTTCATGATCTGCTGCGCGCCGGCGTGATCTAGATCACAGTCGTTATTTACCGAACTTTGTCATGTGAACACGCTAGCCGTCCGCCCTGGAGACGGCTAAAGCGCCTTTATCATCATTGAAGCGAGATTTTCGATGTTCTCCGCGCCGCGCGCCGACCTCGTTGCGAATACAGCTGCTTACGAAAACGAACCGCTGGTCAAGCCGACGGGCTTTCGCGAGTACGACGCGCGCTGGCTGTTCGGCCCGGAGATCAATCTGCTGGGCGTCCAGGCGCTGGGCCTGGGTCTTGGGACCTATATCCACGAACTGGGCCAGTCGAAGATCGTGGTCGGCCACGATTTCCGCTCGTACTCGACGTCGATCAAGAACGCCCTGATCCTGGGCCTGATCAGCGCCGGCTGCGAGGTCCACGACATCGGCCTGGCCCTGTCGCCGACCGCCTATTTCGCCCAGTTCGACCTCGACATTCCGTGCGTGGCCATGGTCACGGCCAGCCACAACGAGAACGGCTGGACCGGCGTGAAGATGGGCGCGCAGAAGCCGCTGACCTTCGGCCCGGACGAGATGAGCCGCTTGAAGGACATCGTGCTGAACGCCAAGTTCGTCGAGCGCGACGGCGGCAAGCTGATCCGCGTGGCCGGCGAGGCCCAGCGCTATATCGACGACGTCGCCAAGCGGGCCAGCGTCACCCGCCCGCTGAAGGTCATCGCCGCCTGCGGCAACGGCACGGCCGGCGCCTTCGTGGTCGAGGCCCTGAAGAAGATGGGCGTGGCCGAGGTCGTGCCGATGGACACCGACCTGGACTTCACCTTCCCGAAGTACAATCCCAACCCTGAAGACGCCGAGATGCTGCACGCGATGGCCCACGCCGTGCACGAAACCAAGGCGGACCTGGCTTTCGGCTTCGATGGGGACGGCGACCGCTGCGGCGTGGTCGACGACGAGGGCGAGGAGATCTTCGCCGACAAGATCGGCCTGATGCTGGCCCGGGATCTGGCCCCGCTGCACCCCGGCGCGACCTTCGTGGTCGATGTGAAGTCGACCGGCCTCTACGCCACCGACCCTATCCTGGCCGCCCACGGCTGCAAGGTCATCTACTGGAAGACGGGCCACAGCTACATCAAGCGCAAGAGCGCCGAGCTGGGCGCCCTGGCCGGCTTCGAGAAGAGCGGCCACTTCTTCATGAACGGCGAGCTGGGCTACGGCTACGACTGCGGCCTGACCGCCGCCGCCGCCATCCTGGCCATGCTGGACCGTAATCCGGGGCTGAAGCTGTCGGACATGCGCAAGGCCCTGCCCGTGGCCTTCACCTCGCTGACCATGAGCCCGCATTGCGACGACGAGAAGAAGTACGGCGTCGTCGCCGACGTGGTGAAGGAATACGAGGACCTGTTCGCGGCCGGCGGCTCGATCCTGGGCCGCAAGATCACCGAGGTGATCACCGTCAACGGCGTCCGCGTCCACCTGGAAGACGGCTCGTGGGTGCTGGTCCGGGCCTCGTCCAACAAGCCCGAGATCGTGGTGGTGGTCGAAAGCACCCAGTCCGAGGACGACATGCGCGCCCTCTTCCGCCAGGAAGTGAAGCCCCGCCTCGGCGACCGCGTCGGCAAGTACAATCAGGAGATCTGATCGCGACGGCGGGGGCCGGCGCGGTCTATCATCGCCGCGATGATCAAGCTCCGCCCCTCGCGTCCCGAGGACGGCCCCCGCGTCGTCCAAATCTGGGCCGCCGCCGTCGACGCCACCCACGACTTCCTGACGCCCGAGGACCGCGCCGCGATCGGACGCGAGGTCGAGGCCTTCCTGCCGTCGGCCCCGCTGACCCTGGCCGTCGACGACCGTGACCGCGCCATCGGCTTCATGCTGATCGACGGCGGCCACATGGAGGCGCTGTTCATCGATCCCGAGCATCGCGGGGCCGGCGTGGGGGCGATCCTGATCGACTACGCCCTGGCCGTTCACCCCGTGCTGACCACCGACGTCAACGAACAGAACGCCCAGGCGGTCGGCTTCTACGAGCATATGGGTTTCGAGCGCATCGGCTGGTCGGCGACCGACGGCCAGGGTCGCCCCTATCCACTGATCCATCTGCGCTTTGGCGTCTGACGCGGTTTTCGGCTTAGCTGACGACGTTCCTTCGCGAGTCGTCCCATGCGCCGTCTTCTCACCGCCCTCGCCCTGCTGCTGAGCCCCGGCCTGGCCTTCGCCGCGCCGCCGATCCTGCTCAAGCCCGCCAAGGTCTGGACGGCCGAGACGGCCGATCCGCCGCATGAAGGCTGGGCCGTGCTGGTCAAGAACGATAAGATCGCGGCCGTCGGTCCGGCGGCCCAAGTGGCGTCGCAAGCCGACGCGATTGGCGCGGAGATCGTCGACCTGCCCGGCGCCACGCTGATCCCGGGCCTGATGGACCTGCACAGCCATCTCTTCCTGCACCCTTATAACGAGACGTCGTGGGACGATCAGGTGCTGAAGGAGACGCCGACCTATCGGACGCTTCGCGCGGCGGTGCAGGCCAAGGCCACCCTGGAGGCGGGCTTCACCACGCTGCGCGACCTCGGCACCGAAGGCGTCGGCGCGGCCGATGCGCCGCTGAAGAAGGCGATCAATGACGGGCTCATTCCCGGCCCTCGCCTCTTCGTGGCCACGCGCGCCATCGTCGCCACCGGGGCCTATGGACCGGCGCGGCGCAACTACAACCCCGAGGCCGATCTGCCCCAGGGCGCCCAGGAAGCCAGCGGCGTTCCCGAGGTCATCAAGGCCGCCCGCGAACAGGCCGCCGCCGGCGCCGACTGGATCAAGGTCTATGCCGACTACCGCACGGGCCCGGATGGCTCGACCCAGCCGACGTTCAGCCTCGAGGAACTGAAGGCCATCGTCGAGACCGCCCATTCCGGCGGCCGCCCCGTCTCGGCCCACGCCTCCAGCGAGGAGGGGATGCGCCGCGCCGTCCTGGCGGGGGTCGACACGATCGAGCACGGCTATGGCGGCGGCGAAGCCACCTTCAAGCTGATGGCCCAAAAAGGCGTCGTCTTCTTCCCGACCCTGACGGCGGTCGAGAGCACCTCGACCTATTTCGGCGGCTACGTTCCGGGCAAGAGCGAGCCGACCACGGCGATGAAAAACGCCGATCGCGCCTTCAAGCTGGCGGTGAAGAGCGGCGTCACCATCGGCATGGGCAGCGACGTCGGCGTCTTCAGGCACGGCGACAATGCGCGCGAGATCGTCTGGCTGGTCCGCGAAGGCATGAGCCCGGTCCAGGCCCTGCTGGCCGCCACCGCCGTCGACGCCAAGGTCATCGGCCACGCCGCCGATCTGGGCCAATTGAAGCCCGGCTATCTGGCCGACATCGTCGCCGTGAAGGGCGACCCGACCCAGGCGATCGAAGCCGTCCGCGACGTCGTCTTCGTGATGAAGGGCGGCCAAGTATATCGGCGTCCCTGATCAATCGCATCGCCTCGTCATCGGTCAAACGCGCCCGAAGCGTCTCGCGGCCGTTCGTTCCTCTTGGGCAAGCGGCCGACGACCGCTAAGCAGGCGGGACTTGTCGTCCTGGGAGCTTCCATGCGTCTGCCCGCCCTCGCCCTGGCCTTGCTGGCCTTGCTCGTCTCTCCCGCCGTCGTCGCGCCGGCCTGGGCCCAGCGCCTGGACGAGACCCCGCGCGTCGCGGTGATGTCCGCCTTCCCGCCCGAAATCGGCGCGCTGAACGCCGCGACCAGCCAGCAGAAGACCTTCGAGGTCAACGGCGTGCGCTTCACGACCGGAACGCTGGAGGGCAAGCCCGTGGTCGTGTTCCTGAGCGGCGTCTCGATGGTCAACGCGGCCATGACCACTCAGATGGCCCTGGACCGCTTCAACATCACCCGCATCGTCTTCTCTGGCATCGCCGGCGATGTCGACGAGGGCCTGGACATCGGCGACGTGGTGGTGGCCGATCAGTGGGCCCAGAACCTGGAAAGCGCCTTCGCGCGCGAGACCGACAAGGGTTTCGAGGTGTCCGCCAGCATCCGCAACAGCGACCTGGCCAATTTCGGAATGATCTATCCGCGCGCGATCCTGCTGCCGGGCGCTGATCTTTCCAAGCCGGCCCGCGTCTGGTTCCCGGCGGACCCGGCGATGCTGGACATCGCCCGCAAGGTCGCCGCCGAGGTGGCGCTGCAGCGCTGCGTCGCCGACAAGTGCCTGGCCCATCCGCCCAAGGTGGTCGTGGGCGGCAACGGCGTCTCGGCCCCGGTGTTCCTCGACAACGCCGCGTACCGCAAGTACCTGCGCGCCACGTTCCAGGCGCGCCTGGTCGACATGGAGAGCGCCGCCGTCGCTCACGTGGCCCTGGTCAACAAGACGCCGTTCGTGGTGTTCCGCAGCCTGTCGGACCTGGCGGGCGGCGGCGCGGGGGCCAACGAGATGCACACCTTTATGGCCCTGGCCTCGGACAATTCCGCGACGGTGGTGAAGGCTTTCGTGAAGGCGCTTCCGAACTAAAGAGCCACGTCTATCGCGTCCCGAAGGTTCGATCCCCGGCGTCTCCCAGGCCCGGTACGATGTAGCCGTGGTCGTTTAGCGTTTCGTCGATGGCCGCAGTCCAGATCGGCACGTCCGGATGCGCCGCGCTTAGAGCGTCCACGCCCTGGCGCGCGGCCAGCAGGCAGACGAAGCGAAGATTGGTGACGCCGTGATGCTTCAGGCGCGCGATCGCCGCGATCGCCGAGTGGCCGGTGGCCAGCATCGGATCGACCACGATGACCAGGCGGTCGGTGATGTCCTCGGGGGCCTTGAAATAGTACTCGATCGCCTCCAGCGTCTCATGGTCGCGATAGAGGCCGATGTGAGCCACGCGGGCCGAGGGGACCAGGTCCAGCATCCCCTCGCACATACCGAGGCCCGCGCGCAGGATCGGGGCGAAGACCAGCTTCTTGCCGGCGATCTCGTAGGCCGTCGTGGGCGCGACAGGGGTCTCGATCTCGACCTTTTCCATCGGCAGGTCGCGGGTCACCTCGTAACAAATCAGGGTGGCGACCTCTCGCATCAGGGCGCGGAAGGTCTTTGTCGAGGTCGCCTTGTCTCGCATCTTGGTCAGCTTGTGCTGGACGAGCGGATGGCCGACGACGGTGACCTGGGTCATGGGAGCGCCTTGCTAGGACAGTGACCCCAAGCTCCTAAAACCTGCCGGGTTCGGATGGAACCGTCTAAGCGACGTAAGGGGCTCCATATTCAAGCCGTTGGAGCGTTCGCGCGACCAGGCCAGGCGCCGCCGCGCCTTCCAAGCGGAGATCGCTGACGGTTTTCGCGCTGTTCTTCTCCACGCACTTAGGTATTTCAGGCTCGACGACTCACGCGATCGCGAGCGCTATTGTCGCCGCTCGCGTCGCGCGGGCCTCGGCGATGCGCCGCCGCGTAGCCAAGACCATCGTAACCGCCAGAACCGCCGCCCGCCATCGGCCGCGCGGTCCGACGACCTCAGGGTTTGAGATGAAGTGACCGATACGAGCGGGGTCAAAGGAGCTGGACGCAAGTCCGGCGGCAAGCGTCGCCAAGTCGCCGCCCTGCCCTGGCGCGGCGAGGGCGAGGCGCTGCGCATTCTGCTCGTCTCCTCCCGCGAGACCCGCCGATGGGTGATCCCCAAGGGCTGGCCGATGAAGGACAAGACCGACTTCCAGGCCGCCGCCACCGAGGCCTATGAGGAAGCCGGCCTGGACGGGATCATCGGCGAACAGTCGATCGGCGAATACGAATACCTGAAGAAGCTCAAGAACGGCATGGCGCGGCTGGTCAAGGTCGACGTCTATCCGCTCCAGGTGACGGGCGAACGCGAAGCCTGGCCGGAGCAAGGCCAGCGCACGCTGCGATGGATGCCGCCGGTCGAGGCCGCCCTGGCCGTCCAGGAGCCGGCCCTGCGCGACCTGATCGTCCGCTTCGCCGGAACGACGCTCCCCGAGGAGGAATGCCCGGCCCCGGCCAAGGCCCCCACCCCGGTCCGCGTGGCCTTCGACCGTCTGCGTCGCCGCGTGACGGCGCTCTGGGGACGCTATCCGCGATAGACGCGCGACGGCGCCTGTGGACAAAGCCGCTCGTCGCGCATAATGTTCTTATTATGTTCTCGCGCGGCGGATCTTCTCGATGCAGCTCTCCCTAGGCCTGGCCCGGTCGCCGCTGGAAAGCATGCGCGACGCGCTGCTGTGCGAGTTCGGTCCGCAGCGGCCAGTCGCGCGGATGGATCCGATCTCGCAATTGGTGAAGTCGTCGATCAGCGGTCGCACCCAGGACGCCGTCTCGTGGAGCGCCTTTCTGCGCCTGAGAGCCGAGTTCAAGGCCTGGGAAGACCTGGCCCGCGCTCCCGTCGCCCGCGTGGCGCGGATCATCGACGACGTGACCTTCCCCGGCGACAAGGCTCGCCATCTGACCACCGCCCTGAAGATGATCGAAGCCAAGGTCGGCTGGCTGTCATTGAACCACCTGAAGACCCTGACCGTGGACGAGGCCCGCTGGGAATTGCAGGTGCTGCCCGGCGTGGGCGTCAAGGTCGCCGCGTGCGTGCTGAACTTCAGCGACCTGGCCATGCGGTCCTTGGTCGTCGACACGCATGTCCACCGAGTCGCCCGCCGCATCGGCCTGGTAGGCGCGGGCGACACGACCCACGCCTATCACACGCTGATGGACATGGCGCCGGCTAGCTGGACGGCCGACGACCTCTTCGAACTGCACTGGCTGCTGAAGCGTGGCCTGGGCCAGATGCTGTGCCCGCACGAGGCTCCCAAGTGCGGGGCCTGTCCCGTCAAGGCGATGTGCGCCAAGACCGGCGTGGGCCACAGCGCCGACGTCCTGGCCTGGCGACCACGGGGTTAGGCCGATCCGCGCCTCGCCCTCGTTCCCGATGCCGGTCGGCGCGATCCGCCTTTGAAAAAAGTCATCCGCCGACCGGCGGAAATCGCGATCTCGCCCGTCGGTCTTGGAAACAGGTATCGGCACGTCGGGGAACGCACCATGATGAAACCCACCCTCAAGTCCGTTCTGATGGCCACCGCCCTGGCCGGAACCTTGGGTCTGGCCGGCGTGGGCATCGCCCAAGCGGCCAAGGCCGGCGACGGCGAGGTGGTGGCGATCATGGGCGCGACCGTCTTCGACGCGACGGGGGCGGCGCCGCATCTGGCCAATGTCGTGATCCGCGACGGCCGCATCGCCGAGGTCGGACCGACCGTGAAGGCTCCACGCGGCGCGAAGGTGATCGACGCCAAGGGCGAGGCGCTGCTTCCAGGCTTCTTCGACCTGCACACCCACTGGACCCCGTCAGGCGTTCCGGGGACCACGCCGCAGATCGCCACGGCCTATGTCTCGTCGGGCGTCACCACGGTCAGCGACTTCAACGCCGCGCCGGAATCCTTCGCGCCCCGCCGCCAGTGGCTGTCGACCCTGGTCGCGCCGCACGTCAACTTCGCCGCCCGGATGAGCACGCCCGGCGGCCACGGCGCCGACTGGGCCGACACCGCGACCACCAAATGGGTCAACACGCCCGAGGCCGCCCGCGCGGCGGTCAAGTCGCTGATCCCCTACAAGCCCGACCTGATCAAGGCCTTCACCGACGGTTGGCGCTATGGCGTCGCGCCCGACAACACCAGCATGGACGAGTGGACCCTGACCGCCCTGGTCGACGAGGCCCACAAGAACAATCTGAAGGTCTTCACCCACACCGTCACCGTCGATCGCGGAGAGGTCGCCGGCCGCTCCAAGGTCGATGTGATCACCCACAGCCTGCAGGATCGCCGGCTGGACGCCGAGGCCGTCGAGATTATCAAGGCCGGCGGCACGTCGGACACGCCCACTCTGGCGGTCTACGAGCCGGTCAAGCCGGGGCAGCCGCCGCGCGATCCGGACGAGAACCCGAACGTCAAACAGAGCTTCAAGAAGTTCGACAACGCCCTGCACAACGCCAAGATGCTGCATGACGCCGGCGTGACGATCGCGCTGGGCACCGACGCCGGGATGCCCGGCACGCCGCACGGCGCGTCGACCCTGCATGAGATGGAGCTGATGGTCCGCGCCGGCCTGACGCCGACCGACGCCCTGATGGCCGGCACGGCCTTCAGCGCCAAGGTCATCAACCTGCTGTCGGATCGCGGCACCATCGAGGTCGGCAAGCGCGCCGACCTGGTGCTGATCAAGGGCGAGCCCTGGAAAACCATCAGCGACGTGCGCAAGACCGATCGCGTCCTGATCGACGGTAAGCTGGTCTACGGCCCTGGCGCGCCGGCTCTGACGGCCAACCAGGCGACGACCATGCCCTCGATCCCGGCCAAGGCCCAGATCGACGATTTCGAGCGCGCCGACGGCCGCTCCAGCCTCGACACCCTGCGCACCGACGACCCGGACGGCGGCCTGGACCGCACGGTCGAGATCAGCCAGGTGATCACGCGCGGCGAGCAGGGCCACGCCCTGTCGATCAGCGCCCGCATGTCGATGAAGCCCAAGCCCTATGCCGGGGTGATCATTCCCCTGACCCGCGGCTCGATCCAGCCGGTCGACGCTCGCGCCTTCAAGGGCGTGCGCTTCGAGGTGCGCGGCGACGGCGATTACGCCCTGGGCGTCAGCACGGCTGGCGGTCGCTGGTCCGCGCCGTTCTCGGCCGGTCAGGCCTGGAAGACGGTCGAGATCCCGTTCACGGCCCTGAAGCCCGCCAGCGAGCGCGGCGGCAAGAGCGAATGGACTGGCTCGGACCTGACCGAGGTCGAGTTCATGGGCGGTCGGAAGGGCGGCGAGAAAATCTGGATGGAAGTCGACAACGTCACTTTCTACTGAGCCGGAAGCGGCCGGCGCGCGGCGTCAAGATCGCGCCCGGCTATTTCCAGGGAAGACGCGGCCAAGGTCGGCCGGTTGCATCGAAGGCTCGCTCTTGGGGGGCGGGTTCAAGAAGAGGGGAACTCTAATGACTAAGACACGCGCGCTGCGCGCCGCCATGCTGGCCACCTCGGCGCTGTGCGCCGCCTGGGCCAGCCAAGCCGCGGCCCAACAAGCCGCCACGCCCGAAAGCACCGTCGAGGAGATCGTGGTTGTCGGCTCGCGCATCGAAGGCGCCAAGGCCACGGCCGCCCTGCCGGTGACGGTCGTCGATTCCAAGCAGCTGGAAACGGTCGCCGCCAATTCGGGCGATGAGCTGTTCCGCGCCATCCCGCAGATGGGCGACGTCAACTACAACAGCAGCTACATTCCGGGCAGCAGCAACTCGGCCCGGGGCGACATCGGTTCGGTGAACCTGCGCAACCTGGGCTCGGGCAATACCCTGGTGCTGCTGAACGGCCGCCGCGTCGTGACCCACCCGACCAGCCAGGCCGACGGCACCAGCCTGGTCCCGACCATCACCTATAACACCAACGCCATCCCGACCACGGGCCTGCAACGCCTGGAAGTCCTGCGCGACGGCGCCGCCGCCATCTACGGCACCGACGCGGTGGCCGGCGTGGTCAACACCGTGCTGAAGGACAACTTCAACGGCGCCGACGTCTCGGCGCAATACGGCCACGCCCAGGGCACGCACCTGAAGGAATACGAATTCAACGGCCTGTTCGGGAAGAACTTCGACCGCGGCAACGTCACCGTCTTCGTCAACTACGACCACCGCACCGAGCTGAACTCGCTCGACCAGAGCTACACCGCCTCGGCCGACAAGCGTCCGCTGTTCGACGGCACCAGCTTCGCCGGCGCGGGCAGCCTGGACAATCGGGTCACCACCACGCCCTGGGGCAGCTTCACGGCGTCCGGCGCGGTCCGCGCCAACGGCGTCCTGATCACCAGCGCGGCCGGCGCCTTCCACATCCAGCCGACGACCAACAACGGCAGCCAGATCGCCGTCGGCCCGGGCATCAGCATTCAGTCGGGCGCGCCCGCGACCTCGGGCGATGATCGCAACCTTCGCTACGACGCCGCCGCCACCGGCACGTCGATCATGCCGGAGCTGAAGCGCATCAACGTCTTCTCGACCGGCCACTACGACCTGACCGACACCATCACGGCCTTCGGCGAGGTCGGCGTCTATCGCGCCAAGACCCGCGCCTACCAGGCGCCGAACAACACGACCTCGGCCCAGGTGCTGACGGCGCCGGCGTCGAACTACTGGAACCCCTTCGGCGCGGCGACCTTCGCCAACGGCACGGCCAATCCCAACCGCCTGGCCGGCACCACCGCGCCCGCCACGGGCCTCTCGGTCAACCTGACCAGCTACGACTTCGTCGATGTCGGCAAGCAGCAGGTGGACGTCACCAACAACGAGACCCGCTTCCTGGGCGGTCTGCGCGGCAAGGTCGCCGGCTGGAAGTGGGAGTCGGCGCTGCTGTACTCGCGCGCCTCGGTCAAGGACGTGTCCGACGGCATCAGCGCCACGGCCCTGGCCAAGCAGCTGGCCCTGTCGACGCCGGACGCCTACAACCCGTTCAACGGCGGCACGCTGGCCAATCCCAGCGTCGGCGACGCCACGCCCAGCAGCCAGGCGGCGATCAACGCCATCAAGATCAAGACCACGCGCTACAGCACCAGCTCGCTGGCCTCGTGGGACTTCCGCGTCTCGCGCCCGGATCTGTTCCACCTGCCCGGCGGCGATGTCGGCGTGGCGGCGGGCGTCGAGTGGCGTCGGGAGACCCAGCATGACGACCGCGACGCCCACGTTGACGGCACGATCACCTACACCAACCCGGTCACCGGCCTCGTCTATGGTTCGGACCTGATCGGCACCAGCCCCTCGCCCGACACCAAGGGTTCGCGCAAGGTCAGCTCGGCCTATGTCGAGTTCGCCATCCCGGTGATCTCGCCGGAAATGGGCATCCCCCTGGTGCGCAACGTGGAACTGCAACTGGCCGGTCGCGCCGAGGACTACAGCGACGTCGGCTCGGTGGCCAAGCCCAAGGTCGCCATGGCCTGGGACGTGGTCGACGGCTTCCGCCTGCGCGGTTCGTGGGCCCAGGGCTTCAAGGCCCCGAACCTGGAGCAGATCAACGCTTCGGTCATCAGCCGCGCCAACACCCGCACCGACTATATCCGATGCGAAGCCGACCTGCGCGCCGGCCGGATCACCAGCTTCAGCAACTGCACCCGCTCGCTCAGCGTCACGGCCCAGCGCGCCGGCAACCCCGACCTGAAGCCGGAAGACTCCGAGACCATGGGCTTTGGCTTCGTGTTCGAGCCGAAGTTCATTCCGTCCGACTACGGCAACTTCACCCTCACCGTCGACTATTGGCGCGTGAAGCAGAAGGGCATCGTCGGCCTGTTCGGCGAGGGCAACGCCCTGATCCTCGACTACCTGCTGCGCCAGAGCGGCTCCAGCAACCCGAACGTCGTGCGCGCCGCTCCGACGGCCGACGACGTCGCCGCCTTCGCGGGCACGGGCCTCGCTCCGGTCGGCACGGTGCAGTACGTCAAGGATCAGTACGTCAACACCCTGCCGCAGGAAGCTCGCGGCGTGGACATCGGCCTGATGTGGCGCAAGCACGGCACGCGCTTTGGCGATTTCGACGTGTCGGTCAACGGCGCCAACCTGCTGAAGTTCTATCAGCAGCCCTCGCCGCAGATCGCGCAGCTGCTAGCCGCGCGTTCGGCCGGTCAGATCAACGCCGGCACCAACATCACCGGCGGCGGCAGCTACATCCGCTACAACGGCAAGCCCGACTGGAAGTGGACCGCTTCGGCGACCTGGCGCCTCGACCATCTCACGGTCGGCGCGTTCACCCAGTACATCTCGGACGTGAACGACACGAGCCTGCTGGACTCGGCCGGCACGCCGTGGGTGGTCAAGTCCCAGGCCACCGTCAACATCTACGGTCAGTATGAGTTCAGCCAGGGCTGGGCCCAGCGCACCTATCTGAAGCTGGGCGTGAAGAACCTGTTCGACAAGGATCCGGCGCTGTCGTCGAACGGCTACATGGCCTCGGTGTACCAGCCCTACGGCCGGTACTACTACGCCAGCATCCGGAAGACTTTCTAAGCGTTTCTGGCCCGCGCTCTCCCTGGGGAGCGCGGGCTTACCTTATTCGGTCTCGACATGGACCCGGCGGAAACGTCCCTGGAGATAGACCAGGGGTTCGTGATCCGGGTCGTAGCGCAGCTTGACCACCCGCCCGACATAGACGCGATGATCGCCGGCGTCGAAGGCGTGGTGGGTCTCACACTCGAAATTGGCCATGCAGTTAGGCAGGATCGGCGCGCCCGTGCGCCAGGTCTCGGTCTCGATGCCGGCGAAGCGGTCGATATCCTTGCGCACGAACTGACGCGCCAAGGCCTGGTGCTCGGCGTGCAGCACATTGACCGCCCAGCGTCCGGCCGCGTCCAGAGCCGGCAGGCTGGCAGACTTGAGGTCGACGCAGACCAACGCCAGAGGCGGGTCGAGGGACACCGATGTGAAGGAATTGGCCGTCAGCCCCACCTTGCGTCCATCCTCGCCAACAGTGGTGATCACCGTCACCCCGGTCGTGAAGCAACCAAACGCGTTGCGCAGAGCCCGGGCGTCGTGATCGCCGCCCTCCCCCAATTCGATCGTGACCGCCTTGCTCATCGAGCCAGCAGTAAGCCCCTTCCCCGTCGCGGGAAAGGGGTTCCGGTCAGCGCTCGACCAGCACGCCCGGCCGGCTGGCGTCCAGCCCGAACGTCGTCGGCAGATGGCGCACATGCGGCGTTTGCAGGCCCAGGGCCTTGGCGCCGCGCGCCACGGCCAGCTTGCCCAGAGCGGCGGGACCGAAACCCTCTTGGATCCGCGGCTTGGCGCCCAGACGCCGGCGCAACACGCCGTTGGCGTAGATGACATTGGCCCGCATCAAGGCCGGCGGCGTCATGAACTCGATCGAGATCGAGACATTCAGCATCGGGCCATTCTCGATCCGATGCGGGGCGTTCTGCTTCCAGGTGACCATGTCGCCCGGCGTCAGTTCGACCATCTGGGCGCCCTGATCCCATTCCGGCTCGAAGGCGAATTGCTCGGCGGTCTCGCGCAGCACGATCCGCTCAAGGGCCTGGTCGCCGACATAGGGGTCGGCCACCGGATAGACCCAGACCTTCTTGCGCCCCCGTAGCTGCCAGAGCGACACCAGCGGCACGTCCAGATGGTAGAAGACCTGGGCGTTGGCGCTGGAGATCAGCATCCCAAGATCGCGCTTGAAGGTTCTCAGGCCCGGAACGCCCGCTTCCTTGTCCGCGAAGATCTCCTGGCAGAGGGCGGCGTATTCGGGCACGTGTTCGTTCGTCTGGCGAAGGTTCAGCCAGATGCGGCCGCTCTTAGCCGCTTCCAGCAGTTGGTCGCCGGTCAGGGTCCCCGCCGAGCCCTTGCGCCAGGTCGTCCAGGCCTTGGGGTCCTCGCCCATGGTGAAGACGCCCAGCTTGTCGCGCGGGTAGAGATCCAGAAGGCGCGCCAGGCCCTCGTCGTCGAACATCGGCCGCTCATGCAGAGCGTGCTTGAACATCAGGGTCTCGCGGCCGAAGGCCTTGGCCTTGTCCGCCGTCCAGTCGGTGATCACGCTCACGCGGTCCTCCCGTAGAATTGGATCTTGAAGGGGCCCCACCAGAAGGTCTTGCCCAGCCCCCGCGCGGCGCGGTCCAGCCACTCGGCCCGGTCCTTCGCGCGGGTCAGCCACTTGAACGCGGCCATCGCGCCGAACAGCGCGGCCTGGACGACCCCGATCGCCATCCAGCGGGCCACCCCGAGGCGGTCCGGCGGCGTGGCGGCGGCGCAGTGCGAACTGGGCCCTTGTCCATAAGCAAAGGCGCGCGCGATCGTGTAGGAGAGGCTGAGGCGCGAGGGGACCGGATCTTCCCAGACCCAGGCCGCCGGTTCCCAGGCGAAGCGCGCGCCGGCCGCGCCCATGTGGCCGAACAGCATGTCGTCCTCACCGCCAATGTGATTGCGCTCGGCGGCGAACGGCGAGACGGGATCCGGCAAGGCCGCGCGGCGGATCAGGCTGTCGCCGCAGCCGTAATGCCGGTCCAGGATCCCGGCTTCCGCTGGTCCCTCGCGCGAGAAGAAGCGCTCCAGATAGTCGCGATGCTCGACGATCTGGGCCGGCGCGCGGGCCTTGACCGGGCCGAACACCACGTCGGCGTCGAAGCGGTCCTGGGCGGCCAGCAGCGCGGCCAGCCAACCGGCCGGAGCCTCCTCGTCGTCGTCCAGGAAGGCGATCAGGTCGCCGGACGCCTTGGCCATGCCGGCGTTGCGAGCATTGGCCACGCCGGCCTTGGGCTCGTGGACATAGATCAGCGGAAACGGCGCGTTCTTGGCCAGATCCTCGGCCACGGGGCGCGCCGAGGGGACCTGGTCGTTGTCGACGATCACCAGTTCCAGCGTCGCGGGATCGACGCCGACCTGCCCGAACACCGAACGCGCCGCCACGGCCAGGCCGTCGGGACGTCGCTGAGTCGGGATCATGATCGTCACGCGCGCCATCAGGCCTCCGAGAGCTCTCCGCTTCGACGCTGGGTCCGCGAAGCGACGGCCTCGACGAACTCGCGCACGCGACCGCCCATGGTCAGTTCGGTGCTGGCGATGGCGTCCATCCGGCGGCGCAGACGACCGACGGCCCCTTCGCCCCGGGCGCCGGCCAGGCTCCAGACATTCTCGACCGACATCGCCATGCGCCCGCCCAGGCCAGCGGCCGTGGCGCCCCCCTCGCCGATCGAGATCGTGTTCAGGGCGTAGGCGCGCTTATAGTGGTCATGGCCCGGACCCAGATCATAGCGGGTCAGCCCCATCTTCGGCATGGCGGCGATGGCGCGCAGGAAGAAGATCTGCCCCGGCGACCAAGCGGCGTGCTCGGGGTTCGTGGAGGCGATCCATGGATGGTAGGTCTGGCCTTGTCGGACGCCGAAATGACTAGCCACCAGAGTGTCGCCGGCATAGAGGCCGATCATCAGGCCGCGCATCGCCCCGTCGCGGGTCTGGAACAGGTCTGCCATCAGCTCGCGCGTCCAGTCGGCGCGCAGATAGTCGTGGCCGCCCGTGCGGATCAACTGTTCCCGCTTCCAGTCGATCAGCAGATTGAAGCTCTCGCGCGAGATATCGCCGGCCACCAGACGAACGGACCCCACCTCGCGGTCCAGCTTGTTGTCGAGACGCCGGTAGTTCTTGATCTTCTTGGGGCTCTCCGCGCGAACCGCCTCGAGATAGCGCTCGGCGTCCGTTTCGCGCAGGTCGATCACATAGGCCGCGCGCTCGGCGGTAGGGGCGGCCGCGAAGACGCCGTTCGGATCCAGCAGGCCGGTGTATCGAAATAGACGCACGTCGGCGGCGCGAAGCACGTCGCCAATCTTCAATCCCGCTTCGGGACGGCTGACCAGGCCGTGATAGTCGGACAGCGGGGAGCCGATCGGCCGCGCCAGGCCGCCCGGGCGTCGGTGATAGGCCAGGAAGCCCACGGCTTCGCCATCCCGCCGCACCACGGCGACACGCGCATCTTCCCGAACCTTTCCAACGGCTTGCGCGAAGTCAGGCCCCAGCAAGGGATTGGCGAAAGCCGGCTGCGAAGCGGCCAGCCCCCGCCAGACCGCCACGTCGGTGGGCGTCAGCAGGCTGGGATGAAGGGTCTCGACGTCCAGCATATCCACCTGTCCTACTCCGGCTCGGGTTAGGGAAAGATGGACCTTTCACTGCAATCCCCGCGCCAAAGGCGGGGCGCCGTTGGCTACCCGAAAGTCGCCTTCAGGATGGTCTCCAGCCACCGCTGATCCGTGTCGTCAAAGGCGGCGGGCTTATCGGAATCGACGTCGAACACGGCGATCAGCTGGCCGTCGGCGTCGTGGACCGGCACGACGATCTCGCTCTGGGAACGACCGTCGCAAGCGATGTGTCCCGGAAAGGCGTGCACGTCCGGGACGAGCTGAGTCTCGCCGCTGGCCGCCGCCGCGCCGCAGACGCCGCGCCCATAGGCGATGCGCAGGCAGCCCAGCGTGCCCTGGTAAGGCCCGACCACCAGCTCCCGCGGCTTCAGCGGATCGACGACATAGAAGCCGGTCCAGAAGTAGTGGTCGAAGCTGTTCGCCAGCATCGAAGTCACCGTCGCCATGCGCGCGGTCAGGTTGGGCTCGCCGTCCAGCACGGCGGCGATCTCATCGGCGACCTCCGCATAACGGGTCGCCTTGTCGGCGGAGAGGGTGATGTCGTTGAACGCTTCGGCCATGGCCCGGATATAGCGCGCCCTAGAACTCCTGCCACTCCCCCGGACGCGAGCTGGGCTCGACCTTCAGCGCGTTGGCGCCTTGGACATAACGCTGGCGGAAGCTTTCACGGGTCGGGGCGGCGGTCGGTCGCGCGGTCGAGGGCGCCGGAGCCACCGGACGCGGGGCGCGGGGCGTGGGCATCTGGCGAACCTCCGCGCCGACCTGGAAGCGGCCGATCAGCTGTTCCAGCTCGGCCGCCTCGACCGAGAGGGCGTGACTGGCGGCGGTCGATTGCTCGACCATGGCGGCGTTCTGCTGGGTGACCTGGTCCATCTGGTTCACGGCCTGGTTCACCTCGGCCAGACCCACGGCCTGCTCCTTGGCGGAAGCGGCGATCTCGCCGACCAGCTCGTTGATCTCGGCCACCTGGACCAGGATCTGCTCGAGGGTTTCCCCCGTCTCTCCGACCAGACGCACGCCCTTGCCGACCTCGGCCGACGAGGCGCTAATCAGGCCCTTGATCTCCTTGGCCGCGTCGGCCGAGCGCTGGGCCAGCGCCCGGACCTCCT
>NZ_SZWJ01000027.1:0-53560 GCF_012184455.1 Caulobacter sp. SSI4214
AGATCGGCGGCAGCCACGCCCAGCGCGACCTGTTCGACCAGCTGATCCTGAACGCCCTGATCCGCGCCGGGCGCCTGTCGGAGGCGCAGCAGGCGCTGGAACTGCGGCGCGGCTTCGATCCCGATGGCGTGCCCCTGAACCGCGCCCTGGCCGAGATCTACGATCGCCTGGACCTCCCCGCCGAGGCCGCCAAGGCTTGGGCTCGCCTGGCGTGAAGGTCAGCGCGTTTCTTGGTCTGGCGGCGGCCTGCCTGCTGGCCTTCGCGCCGGTCGCTCAGGCCGCGCCGAAGGACACGGTGACGGTCGCCCTGCAACTGGAGCCGCCGAACCTCGACCCGACCTCCGGCGCGGCCGTGGCGGTGGACGAGGTCGTGTATGGCGCGGTGTTCGAGGGCCTGGTGCGGCTCGACGCCCAGGGCGCGGTCAAGCCGCTGCTGGCGACCTGGTGGGAGATCGCGCCCGACGGCCTGACCTACACCTTCCACCTGCGCGACGGGGTGAAGTTCCAGGACGGGACTCCGTTCGACACCAGCATCGTCAAGTTCAACCTGGAGCGCGCCATCGCGCCGGGCTCGACCAACGTCCAGAAGCAGGCGCTGAGCGTGATCCGACAAGTCGAGGTCGTGGATCCGCGCACCGTGCGCCTGCATCTCTCCGCCCCCTACAGCGACCTCCTCTACACCCTGGCCTGGGGCGACAGCGTCATGGTCTCGCCGAAGTCGGTCGCGACCCTGGCGACCGCGCCGGTCGGCACTGGTCCGTTCAGGTTCGTCGGCTGGCGGCGCGGCGACGCGATCACCCTGGTCCGTAACGACGGCTACTGGGGCCAGCCCGCCAAGCTGAAGACGGTGCGCTTTCGGTTCATCGGCGACCCGGCGGCGGCCTTCGCGGCGATCAAGACCCACGAGATCGACGCCTTCCCCGACTATCCGGCTCCGGAGAATCTGGCCCAGCTGCGCGCCGATCCGGCGCTGAAGGTGATCACCGGCTCCAGCGAGGGCGAGGTGATCCTGGCCATCAACGAGCGGGTCGGGCCGCTGGCCGACGTCCGGGTGCGCCGGGCCATCCAGCACGCGCTGGACCGCCGGGCGATCATCGACGGGGCGATGTACGGATACGGAACGCCGATCGGCAGCCATTTCCCGCCCCAGAACGCCGCCTATGTCGACCTCACCGGCCTCTATCCGCACGATGTCGCCAAGGCCAAGGCGCTGCTGGCTCAGGCCGGCTATCCCAACGGGCTCGACCTGACCCTGAAGCTGCCGCCGCCCAACTACGCCCGCCGCAGCGGCGAGATCGTCGCCGCCCAGCTGGCCAAGGCGGGGATCCGCGTGAAGATCGAGACCCTCGAGTGGGCCCAGTGGCTGGATCAGGTCTATGGCCGTCACGTCTTCGACCTGACCATCGTCAGCCACGCCGAGCCGATGGACTACGGCATCTACGACAAGGACGACTACTATTTCGGCTATCACAGCGCGGCGTTCCACCGGCTGATGCAGGCGCTGGAGGCCGCCACCGACGAGGGCCAGCGCACGGCGATCCTGGGCCAGATCCAGCGCCAGATCGCCCAGGACGCGGTCAATGGCTTCCTGTTCCAGTTCCCGCGCCTGGGGGTGTTCGACGCGCGGCTCAGGGACTTCTGGCTCAACACCCCGACCCAGACCATCGACCTGCGCGCGGCGTCGTTCGGCGGCGCGGGCGGGGCGGAAGCCTCCACCCAGACGACCAGCGGAGCGGCGGGCGCGATCGTCGGCGGGGTCCTGGCCCTGGCCGTCGCGGGCGGTCTCGCCCTGGTCGCGGTCCGCTTCGGCGCGGCCTATCTGGCGGGCCGGGCGGCGGTCATGCTCCTGACCCTGCTGGTCGCCAGCCTCGTGGTCTTCACCATCATCCAGGTCGCGCCCGGAGACCCGGCCGCCTACATGCTGGGCCTGAACGCCAGCCCCGAAGCGATCGCCAACCTGCGCCACCAGATGGGTCTCGAAGGCCCCGCGGCTCAGCGTTACCTGGCCTGGCTTCTTGGCCTGCTCCATGGCGACTTCGGCGTCAGCTACACCTATCAGACGCCGGTCGCGGCGCTGATCGCCGAGCGCATCGGCGTCTCGCTGCCGCTGGCCGGACTGGCCATGGCGCTGTCGATCATCGTCGGCGCGCCGATCGGCGCCCTGGCGGCGGCGCGGCGCGGCAAGGCGGCCGACACGCTGGTCATGGGCCTGACCCAGATCGGCGTCGCCATTCCGAACTTCTGGTTCGCGGTGCTGCTGGTCATGGTGTTCTCGATCGGTCTGAAGTGGGTCTCGGCCGGAGGTTTCCCCGGCTGGGAGGCGGGTCTGGTTCCGGCGCTGAAGGCCTTGGCCCTGCCCGCGATCGCCCTGGCCGCGCCCCAGGCGGCGATCATCGCCCGCGTGGTTCGCTCGGCCCTGATCGACACCCTGACCGAGGACTGGATGCGCACCGCTCGCGCCAAGGGCCTGACGGCGGGACAGGCGCTGTGGCGTCACGGCCTGCCCAACGCCCTGATCCCCGTACTGACCATCCTTGGCCTGCAGTTTCCCTTCCTGCTGGCCGGCGGGGTGATCATCGAGAACGTCTTCTTCCTGCCGGGCCTGGGGCGGCTGGTCCTGCAAGCCGTCACCCAGCGCGACCTGATCGTGGCGCAGGGCGTGGTGATGCTGTTGGTCTTCGTCGTGGTGTCCGCCAACTTCCTGGTCGACCTGGCCTATCTCCTGGTCGATCCGCGCCTGCGGAGCCACGCCCGATGAGCCGCGCGCGTCGCCCTCTCGCTCTCGTCGCCGGTGGGGTCATCACCAGCGGCTTTATCGCCGCCGCCCTGCTGTCGCGGATCTGGACGCCCTACGACGTCGCGGCCTTCGACATCGACCATCGGCTGCAAGGCCCCTCGGCGGCCCACTGGCTGGGCCTGGATCACTTTGGCCGCGACGTGTTGTCGATGATCCTCGTCGGCGCGGGCAACGCGCTGTCGGTGTCGCTGGTGGCGGTGCTGCTGGGCGCCGGAATCGGCGTCCCTCTGGGCCTGCTGGCCGCGGCCCGACGCGGCCTCGTCGACGAGCTGGTCATGCGCGCCACGGACGTCGTCTTCGCCTTCCCGGCCCTGATCCTGGCCATCCTGATCACCGCCGCCCTGGGTCCTGGCGCGATCAACGCGATCATCGCCATCGGGGTCTTCAACGTGCCGGTCTTCGCGCGACTGACTCGCGGCTCGGCCCTTTCGCTGTGGACCCGCGACTACGTCCTGGCGGCCCGCGCGGCGGGCAAGGGTCCGGCGCGGATTTCGCTGGAGCACATCGCGCCGGGCCTGGCCAGCGTGCTGATCGTCCAGGCGACCTTGCAGTTCTCGCTGGGCGTGATCGCCGAGGCCGGACTTTCGTATGTCGGCCTGGGCGTCCAGCCGCCGGCCGCCAGCTGGGGCAAGATGCTGGCCGACGCCCAGACCCTGGCGGCCATCGCGCCGCTGCAGGCGGTCTTCCCCGGCCTGGCCATCGTGATCACCGTGTTGGGCCTGAACCTGCTGGGCGACGGCCTGCGCGATCGCCTGGACCCCCGCCTCGACGGAGAGCCCTGATGGCCCTGCTGGAGATCGAGGCGCTCAAGGTCGCCATCGGCGGCAAGCCGATCCTGAACGGCCTGTCCCTGTCGCTGGACGCCGGCGAGGTGCTGGGCGTCGTCGGCGAATCCGGCAGCGGCAAGTCGATGACCGCCCTTTCGATCCTGGGCCTGCCGCCGACCGGCGCGCGGATCGAGGGCGCGATCCGGTTCGAGGGGCGAGATCTCGTCGGCCTTTCAGACGCCGTGCTGTCCGGCCTGCGGGGCGACCGCTTCGGCATGGTGTTCCAAGAGCCGATGACGGCGCTGAACCCGGTGATGACCATCGGCGACCAAGTGGCCGAGGTCGCGCGCCTGCATCGCAAGGCTTCCCACGCCCAAGCCCGAGCCGCCGCCCGCGAAAGCCTGGACCGCGTGGGCCTGAAGGGCATCCCGCTGAGCCGCTATCCGCACGAGCTGTCGGGCGGCCAGCGCCAGCGGGTCGCCATCGCCATCGCCGTCGTCTGCTCGCCTCGCCTGCTGATCGCCGACGAGCCGACCACGGCGCTGGACGTCACCACCCAGGCTCAGATCATGGACCTGCTTCTGCGCCTGGTGCGCGAGGACGGCGCGGCCCTGATCCTGATAAGCCACGACCTGGCCCTGGTAGCCCAGGCGGCCGACCGCCTGGCCGTGATGAAGGATGGCCAGATCGTCGAACAGGGCGAGACCGGCGCCCTGCTGACCGCCCTCTCCCATCCCTATACGCGCGCCCTCGTCGCCCATGCCGAGCACGCGCCGACGCGGGTTCGAAAGCCCGATCCCGCCGCGCCAGCCGTTCTGGAAGCCCGCGACCTGGTCCGCGACTTTCCCGGTCCCCGCCGAGGGCTGCGTCGCGCCCCCGCCTTCCGCGCCCTGTCGAACGTGTCGCTGACCATCCGGCCGGGCGAGATCGTCGGTCTGGTCGGCGAGTCCGGCAGCGGCAAGTCGACCCTGCTGCGCGCCCTCCTGGCGCTGGACCCGGTCCAGGGCGGACAGGTGCGCCTGGCCGGCGAGCCCTTCACGCCGGCCTCGCCCCCCCGGCGACGTCGGGCCATACAGATCGTTTTCCAAGACCCCCAGGGCAGTCTCGATCCGCGCTGGACCGTCGATCGGCTGGTGGCCGAGCCGCTGCGCCTGCTGGACGCCCGCCTGTCCGCCCAAGCCCGTCGCGCTCGGGTCGAGGCGGTCCTGGCCCAGGTCGCCCTGCCGCCCGAGGCGGCCGACCGCTATCCGCACCAGTTCAGCGGCGGTCAGCGCCAGCGCATCGCCATCGCCCGCGCCCTGATCGTCGAGCCGGCCGTCATCGCGCTGGACGAAGCGGTCTCGGCCCTCGACGTCACCGTCCGCGCCGAGGTGTTGGACCTGCTGGCCAAGCTCTCCGACGAGCTGGGGGTGGCCTACCTGTTCGTGACCCATGACATGAGCCTGGCGCGCGGCCTGACCGATCGGGTGCTGGTGATGCAGCGGGGGCGGATCATCGAAAGCGGCCCCACCGCCGAGGTGTTCGCGGCGCCGAAGCATCCGTACACCGCCGAACTGATCGCCGCGACGCCGAACCTGGCGCGAACCCTGGCCGCCCGCGTCGGCGACGGGATCTAGCCCGGACGGGGTCGAGGGAGACATAAAGCGCGACGCAGCCGGCGCCCCCGCTTTCGAAAAGGCTTGTCGACGTCGCGGGATGACCTACATCGAAGCCCTAGCAAGGAATTGGAGCCATGGCCGAAACCACCGAAACCGCGATCCTCGCCGGGGGCTGCTTCTGGGGCGTCCAGGATCTGCTGCGCCGCTATACGGGCGTTCTGAAAACCCGCGTCGGCTATACCGGCGGCGAGGTCGCCAACGCCACCTACCGCAACCACCGCGGCCACGCCGAAGCCATCGAGATCATCTTCGATCCCGCGCTGATCAGCTATCGCCAGCTGCTGGAGTTCTTCTTCCAGATCCACGACCCGACGACGCTGAACCGTCAGGGCAACGATATCGGCGACAGCTATCGCTCGGCGATCTTCTACACCAGCGAAGCACAGAAGGAGGTCGCGCTGGACACCATCGCCGATGTCGACGCCTCGGGCCTGTGGCCGGGCAAGGTGGTCACCGAGGTGACGCCCGCCAGCACCTTCTGGGAGGCCGAGCCGGAGCACCAGGACTATCTGGAGCGCATTCCCAACGGCTACACCTGCCACTTCATCCGGCCGGGCTGGAAGCTCCCGGCGCGGGCGGCGAGCTAGATGTACAGTCGAAGGGCGGGCCAGTGGCCCGCCCTTTCTTTTTGATCAGGAAATCAGTTCGTAGGCCGGCAGGGTCAGGAACTCTTCCAGCGTGTCGGACAGCACCATCTGGGTGAACAGATGCGCGGCCTCCTCCAGGCGCGGCGAGCCGAAGTCGCGGCGCAGGTCGGCCATCTCCTGGGTGAAGAGGCTGACGAACAGCTCCGAGGTCAGCACCCGGCCGTCGTCCAGCGTCGCGGCCAGACGGACCCACTGCCATAGCTGGGTGCGGCAGATCTCGGCCGTCGCGGCGTCTTCCATCAGGTTGTAGAGCGGCACGGCCCCGCGACCTTCCAGCCAGGCCTGGGTATAGCGAACGCCGACGCGGATGTTTTCGCGAACCCCGGCCTCGGTGCGCACGCCGTCGTGCAGTTCCAGCATCTGGGCCTGGGTGATTTCCAGGTCCGCCAGCGTCTTGTCGCGCTGGTTCGGCGTGGGCATCAGCCGATCGAACACTTCCATGGCCACTGGCACGAGGTCGGGGTGGGCCACCCAGGTGCCGTCATGGCCCGCGCCGGCCTCGCGCTCCTTGTCGGCCTTGACCTTGGCGAAGGCCGCCTGGTTGGCCGCGTCGTCGCCCTTGACCGGGATCTGGGCCGCCATGCCGCCCATGGCGAACGCGCCGCGACGGTGGCAGGTCTGGATCAGCTTCAGCGAATAGGCGCCCAGGAAGGCCTTGCCCATGACCATCGCCGAGCGGTCGGGGGTGAGGAATTCGGCGCGACGGCCCAGGCGCTTGATGAACGAGAAGATGTAGTCCCAGCGGCCGCAGTTCAGGCCGACGATGTGATCCTTCAGCTCGAACAGGATCTCGTCCATCTCGAAGGCGGCCGGGATCGTCTCGATCAGCACCGTGGCCTTGATCGTGCCGACCGGCAGGCCCAGCGCTTCCTGGGCTCGGACGAAGACGTCGTTCCACAGGCGCGCCTCGAGATGGCTCTCCAGCTTGGGCAAATAGAAGTAAGGGCCCGAGCCCCGCTCCAGCGTCGCCCTGGCGTTATGGAAGGCATAGAGACCGAAGTCGAACAGGGCGCCGGCGACGATCTGGCCGTCGACCTCGAGATTGCGCTCCATCAGGTGCCAGCCGCGCGGGCGGATCTTCAGCACCGCCGGGTTCGGCCCCAAGGCGTAGGCCTTGCCGGACTTGGCGTCGACGTGGGTCAGTTCCCCGTGCCAGCGATCCTTCAGATTGATCTGCCCCTCGACGACATTGGCCCAGGTCGGGGCCGTGGCGTCCTCGAAGTCGGCCATGAACACCTTGGCCCCGCAGTTCAGAGCATTGATGATCATCTTCCGATCGACCGGCCCGGTGATCTCGACGCGGCGGTCCAGCAGGTCGGCGGGGACCGGCGCGACACTCCAATCCGCGGCGCGGACCAGCGCGGTCTCCGGCAGGAAGTCGGGCAGTTCGCCGGCGTCGAAACGGCGCTGACGCGCCTGGCGGGCCGCCAGCAGCTCGCGACGGCGGGGCTCGAAGCGGCGATGCAGGTCAGCCACGAAGGCCAGCGCCTCGGGGGTCAGCACCTCTACCGCGCGCCCCTCGACGGGACCGGTGACCTGGATGTTGGCGGCGATATCGAGCGGCATGGGAAGCTTTCCGTGGGTAGGCTTGTGGGGCCGAAACCTCGTCCTTCGACAAGCTCGGGACGAGGTTTCTCTTGCGGCCGTTTCTACTGCAAGCGTTTGAACTGGACGTCTCTTCGCGACGTTCGCAATGGTCCTCACCCTCCACGTATCGAAGGGCGAGGACCACGCACCGACGCCGGACTTTCTCGGCCTTAAGCGCTCTTTTCGGCGCCTTTTTCGCGGACCGTCGGAACGATCTGGTCGCCCCAGTTGCCCGAACCGTCGTGATGGCGCGAGGTGCGCACCAGTTCCACCGAGTAGCCGGCGGCGATGGCGCGCTGCACGGCGTCATTGAGACGGTGGGCGGCCTCGGCCACGCGATCCACCGCCCGCTTCTGGGCGTCGGTGTCCGGCATGGCGGCGGGGGCGAATTGCGTGGCGGTCATGGCTTTGCTCCTCGGTCGAAAGGGTGGGGTTCGCGGCCTACTCGGCCGCGAACTGGTTCATGGTGTTGGCGTGGCCGCCGGCTTTTAGGGCGCGCTCGCCGGCGACCATTTCCTTGAAGGTGTCGCCCAGATCCGAGCCGACCTCATGCTGGTGCTTCACCGCCGACACGCCGCGGCGGATTTCCTCGCGCTGCACCGTGTTGACATAGGCCTGCATCCGATCCTCGCCGAAGTAGCCGCGCGACAGCTCGTCGACGCTCTTGGCGGTGAGGTGGAACGTCGGCAGGGTGATCAGGTTGTGGAACACCCCGGCGCGCGCCGCGATATCGACCTGGAAGCGGGCCAGGCGCTCGTCGGCCTCGCGGCCGAGGTCGCTCTTGTCGTACTCGGCCGACATCAGGGCCGCGCCGTCCGGATAGCTGTCCTTGTGGATCTTGCCTTCCGCGATCCACTGCTCGCGCACCTGCTTGCGCAGATTGAGCGTCCAGTTGAACGACGGCGAGTTGTTGTAGGTCAGCTTGGCGTTCGGCACGACCTTGCGGATCTCGGCCACCATCGAGGCGATCTCGTCGACGTTCGGCGTGTCGGTCTCGATCCACAGCAGGTCGGCGCCGCCTTGCGTCAGGTTGGCGATGCAGTCCTCGATGACGCGCTGGCGGCCGGTGCCTTCCTGGAAGGCGAACAGGCCGTTGGGCATCCGCACCGGCTTGACGAAGGCGCCGTCCTTCATGATCGCCAGTTCGCCGTCCTTCAACGGGTTCTGCGGCGTGACGGGCTCGGTCTTCAGCCACTTGATGTAGTCGCTGGCCAGATCGCCGGGCTCCTGGCTGACCGGGATCTTCTGGGTCAGGCCCGCGCCCAGGCTGTCGGTGCGGGCGACGATGACGCCATCGTCGACGCCCAGTTCCTCGAAGGCCAGGCGGCAGGCGCGCAGCTTCTCGATGAAGTCCTCGCGCGGCACCGTGACCTTGCCGTCCTGGTGTCCGCACTGCTTGGCGTCGCTGACCTGGTTCTCGATCTGCAGGCAGCAGGCGCCGGCCTTGATCATCTCCTTGGCCAGCAGATAGGTCGCGTGCTCGTTGCCGAAGCCGGCGTCGATGTCGGCGATGATCGGCACGACGTGGGTCTCGAAATTGTCGATCGCCTTGATCGCGGCCTGCTCGGCGATCTGGTCGCCAGCCTTGCGCGCGGCGCTCAGCGTCTTGAACAGGTCGTTGATCGCCACTTCGTCGGCCTGGCGCAGCGAGACGTAGATCTCCTCGATCAGATCGACGACCGAGGTCTTCTCGTGCATCGACTGATCCGGCAGGTGACCGAAGCGGTTGCGAAGGCCCGCGACCATCCAGCCCGACAGATAGACATAGGCGCCCTTGGTCGTGCCGCGCAGGCGCTTGACCGCCTTGATCATCTGCTGAGCGTGGAAGCCCGACCAGCAACCCAGCGACTGGGTGAACTTGCTGCTGTCGCGGTCATACTCGGCCATGTCGGCCCTCATAACCGGCGCCATGGCGCGCGCGATGTCCAGGTGGGTGTTGAAGGTGTTCTGCAGCTTCAGCTGGATGATGTCGTCGATGTCCACGCCGCCCGGGGTGACGCCCTGGGGATAGCGCGCCAGCAGGGCGTCGCGGTGTTCGGCATAGGTCTTGCGCTGCGTCATGATCATCAATCCCACTTCGGAGGCCAGTGGCGCGAAGCCTTGCTGGCCAAGGAAAACTCGTCGTGGTGAGCTAACGCCGCGCCGCGGGATCGGTCGAACCTATTGAAGGCAATTTGTCAAAGATCGACTTTGTAATTTCTGTAAAGTCATGACAAATTGACCGGATGGCGACGAATGACAAAAAGCTTTTTCTAGGCGGGCGGCTGAAGCGGCTGCGGCGCGACCTGGGCGTGACCCAGGCGCGGATGGCCGAGGACCTGGGCGTTTCCGCCAGCTATCTGAACCTGCTGGAGCGCAACCAGCGGCCGGTGACGGCTCAGATCCTGCTGCGCTTGGCCGACGCCTATGATCTGGACCTGCGCAGCCTGTCGGCCGACGATCCGGGCGGCGGCGCCGGGCTGGACGAGGTGCTGGCCGACAAGATGTTCGCCGACCTGGGCGTCTCGCGCCACGAGGCGGCCGAGGTCGCCGAGCTGTCGCCGGGCCTGGCCGAGGCCATGACCCGCCTTTATCGCGCCTATCTAGATCGCGGCCGGCTGATCGACCTGGGCGCCTTCGAAAGGCCCGACGGCGCGGGCCCCGCGTCGGATCAGGCCTCCCCGACCGACTGGGTTCGGGATCTGGTCGGCGCCCAGCGCAACCACTTCGCCGAGCTGGAAACCCTCGCCGAGGCCATCGTCGCCCAGCTGAAGGCCGATCCCCAGGATCTGGGTCCGGCCGTGCGCGAGCGTCTCCAGAGCCGCTTCGGCGTCCAGACCCGGATCATGCCGGCCGAGGTCATGACCGGCTCGCTGCGCCGCTACGACCACCACCGCAAGCGCCTGATGCTGTCCGAAACCCTGGCCCACGCCAGCAGAACCTTCGGCATGTGCTATCAGTTGGGCCTTATGGAAGGCGGCGAGTTGCTGTCGGACCTGACCGATCGCTTCAAGGCCCCCGACCGCGCCACGCGCCAGCTGCTGAAAGTGTTCCTGGACAGCTATCTCGCCGCCGCGATCATGATGCCCTACGAGCCGTTCCTAGCCGCCATGGAGACCAGCGGCTACGACATCGAACGGGTGCGGCCGCGTTTTGGCATCAGCTACGAACAGGCCGCCCAGCGCCTGACCACCCTGGGCCGCTCCGGCTCGCGCGGGGTGCCGTTCTTCATGATGCGGCTGGACGCGGCGGGTAACATCTCCAAGCGCTTCGCCGCCGGCCCCTTCCCGTTCTCCCGCTTTGGCGGCGCCTGTCCGCGCTGGAACGTCCACGACAGCTTCAAGACGCCGGGCCGCATCGTCACCCAGGTGATCGAGACCCCCGATGGCGAGCGTTATTTCACCCTGTCCCGCACCGTCCGGCGCACCTCGGGCCTGCAAGCGGGGCTGGAGGACGAATTGGTCGTCGGCCTGGGCTGCGAACTGAAATACGCCAGCAAGCTGGTGCAAGCGCGGGGCCTCGACATAGCCAATCCGATCGCGGTGGAAATCGGCCCCTCCTGCCGGATCTGCGAGCGTCCCGCCTGTCCGCAACGCGCCGCGGCGCCGATCAACCGCACCCTGCTGGTCGAGGAAACCAGCAAGTCGCTGTCGCCCTTCCCGTTCGCCCCCCGCTAGAGCCTGTCCGTTTCAAATGGCATCATTTGAAACGGATAACAGGCCCTAAATTCAAACATTTAGAGCGCGTTCGAGCGGTTTAACCGCTCACACTTAAACCTAACGCGCTCTAAGGCCCCGTCAGGCGAGCCGGTGCAAAGCCTCGGTCAGCTTGCGGCCGACGAGGTCGCAACGTCCCTCGCCAAAGGGTTGGATCGCGCTCCGCGAGGCCACGAACAGGACGTCGCGCTCTTCGGCGAGGGCTCGGATGGCGACTTGGCGCGTCTGGTCCAGGCGATCTCGCGCGAGCCTCAACTCGTTTCGCACCTGGTCGATCTCGGCCAGGGCGTCGACCACGCGCTCGCGCGCCCGGGCCAACTGCGCCTCGACCGCGAACAGGCGACCGACCAGAAAAGCGATCACCGGCAAAAGCGCGATCGCGAGAATCTCCGCCAAGACGGCGACCCCGCCGCTATCCAGTAGGCTCTGCACGACAATCTTCATGGCTCGCCTCTCCCCACCGCGCGGCGCTCCTCGAGGGCGCGGACGCTGACCCGCGGCCAAAGCAGCTTAGCCGTTCGCGCTCGACGCCACGCTCTGCGCGCTGGCGGCGAACCGGCCGTCGCGCAAGACGCCGTTGACGTAGCCGAGCACGTCGTGAACCAGGTTCGGCAATTGAGCGTCGGCAATGCCGTGCTCGCGCCCCCAGGCCTTGATCACATGGCGCAGCAGCGTCGTGGTGGCTTCCGGATCCGAAGAAGAGATTTCGTCGTCGAAGGGCACGGACTTGGCTCCTGACAAGGCGCCAAAAGTCGCGGGGACTCTGGACGCGCGCTCAAAAAGGAGGACCCGACCGGCGGACGGCCGGGTCCCAGTCGGTTCACGCGGCCGGCGACGAACCCTGGTCCAGTCAGCGCTTGGCCGTCGCGGTCGACGCCATAACATGTTCACTGGAGCTCGGTTCTGGATGTGCGGATTTGCACATCGGCGGCGCTACGATGTCCTGGACGAGGCCCTGTAGGCGCGCGACAAGCTGAAGATCGGCATGGCCGGAAGCCCCTTCCGCGCCTGGGTTCGACCGACATAGCCGCAGCGCACCTGATCGCCGTGCAGCGTGGCCAAGGCGCCAGCCAGGGCTTCGCTGACATAGGCCGAGCCGGGGGCCACGTCGGGCTCGATCCGCGCCGCCACGACCACGTGAGCGCCCATCACCGCCGGCGCCTTGGTCAGCGGATTGGTTCGCAGATGCACCGGTCCATAGTGTCCGGCGATCCTCAGGCCAAGGCCGCGCGGCAGACCCAGGCTCGCCAGATCCAATTTCCGATGCGCCTCCAGAAGAGCCAGGGCCGCCAAGGCCGCTTCGATCGGCCGCTCGAAGACGAGAAACAGGCCATCGCCCCAGGTCTCGACATGGGTGGGCGGCGTCCGCAGGCTTTCGACCGTATCGGCCATTCGCCCGAGCACGCCCTCGATGAAGGCGGGGATCTGTTCGTCGCGCAACCCGCCAAAGCCCTGCACGTCGGCGAAGAGCATGGCCCTCATGGCCCGCCTGTCGGACGCCGGTTCAGGGATGATCGCGCCCCGAGGACCCAGCGCCGGCCGCTGGACCGCGATGGTGACGGCGGGCCGCCCTCCCCGCGCCCAATAGGCGAGATCGGCCGAAACGCCCGCCGGCCCGGGCGCGACGTGGCCGTCCCAGACCGCCAGTTGCACGGCTTGCGTCGATAGAGTCTGGGCCCGCAGCACCGCGCAGCCCATGGCGAACTGGCTGGAATAGGCGAAGACCTGCTCGTCCCCCAGATAGGGATCGCGCGCGGCGTAACGGATCGACGTGGCGCGGGCCATGCAGCGCTCGAACCGTTCGATCCATGCCTCGCCGAACGGCGCCACCGACACCGCGACGAACGAGGCCAGGCTCGCCGGCAACACCACATGCAGTTCGGCCCCGGCGTCCAGGACGGCCTCGGCGAAGACGATGTCGGCGCCGGCGGCGAGGCCGCCATAGGCGAAGCCGACCCGCTGGTCCTTCAGCGCCGCGTCGATGTCCCGCCTTAGCCCCGCCCCATCCAAGGCCCGCTCGCCCGTGAGATCGGTGATGTGGCCGGTGAAATGCGCGCAGGCGGGCGGGCGGAAAGGGGCCAGCCAGGTCGGATCGACGCCCAACTCACCGCACAGAATCTCAAGCTGGCGCAAGGTGGAGGCCCGCGCCGCATAGGCGTGCGGAGATCTCGCCAGCGCCTCGGTCAGGAACGCCCGCGCCGCGCCCAGGTCGCCCGTCAGCAAGCAGGCCTCGGCTCGGCTGGCCAATTCGTAATAGCCCGCTTCGTCCCTTGTATCCGAGATCGGAGGCGTCGCCAGGACGGCCGCGGCGCGCGCTCTGGCGCCGACCCTATCGCCGGCCAGGAGGCTCAAGCTGGCGGCGTTGATCGCCCCGTAAAGGCCGCCGAAACGTCGATGGAGCGCGTCGTACCGGCGACGCGACGCCTTGGCGAAAGCAACCCGCCGCGCCCCCAGCGAGGCCAGGGCCACATCTTTCAGAAGGCGCGCGCCCAACGCGACAGCTTCGGGATAGTCGTCCGCCTGGGCCAGGCCCAGGCGGACATATTCGGCTCTCGCGAAGTCCGCCGCGCCGGCCCGCGCCAGACAAAGCACGGCGACATAGGCGACTTCGCGCGAGGTCTCTCCCGCCTCGAGGGCGGCGCGGGCGATGTCGTAGGCGGCTAGGATCTCACCGCGCTGTATCAACGCGGCGACCTGCTCCCGACCGAACGTCGCCCGATCGATCAACCGTGACCCATGCCGTTCTCGACGTCCGGATCCAGATCGATCTTCTGGCCGTGGGAGTCGGTCATCATCAGGCTGTAGCTGTAGATGCCCATCCGCGCGCATTCATAGATGATCTTGAAGCGCGTGAACGGGGCTGGCTTGCCCTCATAGTGATGTTCCATCCAGGCATAGCTGGAGAAATTGACGCCATAATCGCGCTGAATTTCGATCGGCCGGCGTTGGAACGTCCAGCCCGCCTTGATCAGCTGATCGCTGAGCGTGAAGACCATCAGGCTGCGTTCGCTCAGATCCATGGTCAGGCGCGTGGGCTTGGCCGGATCCGCGTAGTTCATGAAATTGAAGTTCTCGTCCAGGCCGATGACCAGATCGACAACCTTTTGGGGCGTGGGTTCAGTCACGTGCTTGCCTCCCGACTAACAACACCACCAGGAAGGGAATCGCCCCAAAAGGCAAGGAAAGATGGTGAGGCGTAGCCGCCTTTCCCCAAGGCCTCCACGATGGCCGCCGCCTCGTCGCGTCGGCCGCTCATCCGATAGGCGCGCGCCAGGGTGTCCATGACCGCCGGAGACAACGATCCCCGGCGCGGCGACAGCGTCGAGATCGCCGCTTGCGGATCCCCCGCGGCCAGTTGCGCGAAGCCTCGCAGGGCCGACCGATCGCCCTCCCCTTCCCGCTTGTCGGAGAGTATCCGCAAGCGTTCAAGCAGGGCCTCGGCCAAGCTCTTGGCTGTGGGCTGGTCGCCGGCGCACTGAGCCAAGACGATGGCCTGCATCGCCATCCGGCCATCCAGATCCGGGGCCCAGATGTTGGCGTCGCCGGTCGCGCGCAGCTTGGCCAGACTGGCGGCCGCGGCCACATGCAGCGCCTTGGCCTTCGCCAGACCGGCGGGGCCCGTCCAGGCGATGCGGTCCACGGCGTCCATCTGCGAGATTACCTGATACTCGCGCCAGCGGGCATTGGAGGGGTCCAGAGCGGCCAGCTCGTTGAGCCGGCGGGTCGCCGCTTCGAAAGCCTGCCGAGAGGCGATGGCCTCTCCCAGGTCGAACCTCAGCCGGAGCAGCGCCGACTCCGCCGCGACGCTCCGCGCCAGAAGCCGCTTGTCGTCGCGCGCGCCAGCCGCGGCCTCGGCCAACAGCGCGCTGACGGCCTCGCGCTCGGCCAGGGCCTCGCGCAAACGGCCCAGACGGACCAGGCAATCGGCGAGCCAGGCGCGGGAGTTCGCGGCGCCGACCAGGTTGACCTTGGCCTTGGGCGCTCGGGCCCGTTCGGCCTCGAACACGGCCAGCGCCTTGCGGAACGCGGCCGCGGCTTCCTCGGGCCGGCCTTGCTCGAACAGCAGCGTGCCGAGGTTGTTGTTGGCGTAGGCCACCTCGACCCGCCACTCGGCCCGGCGAGGATCCAGCTGGACCAACCGACGCGCCAAGGCGTCATATTGCTTGAAGCCACGCTCGGCGCCGGCGACGTCGCCGCGCCGCCACTGAACATAGCCAAGCCAGAAAACGTTCTGCGCCTCATCGAAGATGCGCTGGCCATCCTTGGGATCCCGCTCGGCCAATGTTCGCGTCGTGGTCGCCGCCTGCCCGAAGGCGTCCTCGGCGCCGACCAGATCGCCGCGTTGCTCGCGGATCGTCCCCAGCAGGGTCTGAGCCTTGGCGCGCTGGGCCAGGGCCTTGTCGTCCAGCCTGTCGTCCCGCGCCTTGGCGTAATAGGCCAGCACCTTGGCGCTGACGCCGTCCAGCACATCCAGGCGGCCGACCGGTTCGAGCTGCTGGCGCAGATCGCCCAGCATGTAGGCGACCAGGGCTTCGGTCTCGTCGCGCTGCTCCCGCGCGATCTGGCGGGACTGAAGGGTCAAGACGGTCATCGCGCCCATGCCGACGGTGACGGCGAGGGCCAGGGCGGTGAAGGCGGACATCAGCCGCAGACGACGGCGGGCGTCGCGCTGAACCAGCTGGTCCAGACTGACCCGGAGCAGCCGCGCGGCGATCTTCAGACGCGCCAGGCGCCGGCCGTCGGCGCCGGGCCGCAAGTCCACGGCCAAGGGTTCGACGCCCACGGGCAAGGCGGCGCGCAGAGCCGGGGTCAGCAGCTCGTCCAGCGGAGTCGCGAGCGGCGTGGACGGGGTGATCACGCAAATCACCTGCCCTGGACCCCGCGTCGCGAGGAAATAGGCCAGCTCCTGGTCGACCCAGCGCGACGCCGCCGAGGCCGGCGAGCACAGCACGATCAGAGCGTCCGAACGGTCCAGGGCTTCGCGGATCGCCCCGCTGAGATCGGCGGCGGCGCTGAGGTCGTCCCGATCACGGAAAATCGGCCGTAAGCCGCCCGCGAGCGCTTCTCCGCCCTCGCTCCGGAGCTGTTTCGGCGCGCGGTAGGTCTCCAGCGCGCGATGCAGCCAAGCGGCGGTTTTGCGATCCCGATGACTATAGCTGATAAAGGCGCGGTACCGCTGTCGACTATCCATATGTCGTCCCCCGATCGACAGCAGGAGCGTAACAGATGACAGTGATTCCGCCGTCGCCCCTTCGCGCTTCGAGCCTTACCGCGATCGAACCGCTGTCCAAAGAATATCGCGCCAACAAGTTGTTCCGGCACATGAGCCGTGACGAGGTCGACTCCCTTTCGTCGGCGATCGAGCACCTGCGTTTTGGCAAGGGCGAGATGATCCTGCAGCGCCATGATCAGGACGGAGGCGTCTATCTGTTGCTGGACGGCGCGCTGCTGGCCAACCAGTACGCCAAGTCGGGGCGCGAGGTGGGCTATCGGCGCATCGTCGCGGGCGGCTACTTCGGCGAGATCTCGGCCATCGACGGCCTGCCCCGGTCGGTCAACGTCATCGCGATGGAGGACGCGCGGATCGCCCGCCTGCCTCAAGTCCTCGTGCGTCGCCTGTTTCACGAATCGACCGGCTTCATGCGCGCGTTGCTGGAGGACATGGCCAGCCTGACCCGATCCCTCACCGACCGCCTGTTCGAGCTGACCGCCATCTCGGTGGCCTGCCGGGTCGATATCGAGCTTCTTCGCATGGCGGCGGCGACGGGCGGCGACGGCCAGACGGCGGTGATCCGCCCCTGCCCCACCCATGCCGAACTGGCCGCCCTGTTGGGCAGCCAGCGCGAACCGGTGACACGTGAACTGAACCGCTTGGCCAGCCTGGACATCGTGCGCCAGAACGGTCGCACCCTGCACGTGCTGAATGTCCCGGCCCTCGCCGCCGAGGTCGAACGCATCGGCGGCGAGGTCTAGGGTCTAGATCAGAACTTGCGGCTGACGCCGATCGACGAGACCAGCGGGTCCAGATCGACCGAGCTCTTCAGCGCGCCGCCATTGATCTTGGCGTCGGTGTTGAACCACACCTTCTTGACGTCGGCGTTCAGGAGCCAGGGGCCCTTCAGCTTGACGTTCACGCCAGCTTGCAGGGCGTAGCCGAAGCCGTCGTCGAGCTTCACGGTGAAGCCGTTCTTGTCCTTGCTGCTATAGAACAGCATGTAGTTCACGCCGGCGCCGACATAGGGGCTGACGCGCGCGGCGGGCAGCGGGTGATATTGCAGCGTGACGACCGGCGGCAGCACCCAGGCGGTGTGGACCAGAACGTCGGTCCCCGGTCCTTGAGCGCGGATATCGTGCTGCGTCGTGCCCAGGATGGCTTCGACGGCGACCTTGTCGGTCAGGAAGTAGGTGAAGCCCAAGGTCGGCTTCACGTCGTTGGCGACGTGGGCCTTCAGCCCGGTGGACGCGCCGGCCGCCGTCAGGATCGCGGCGTCCTTGTCCGGGGCGACCTGGGTGATGCGGGCGTGGACGATGAAGTCGCCCTTGGCGTTAGGCGAAAACTCTTGCGCTTGCGCGGCGCCGCCGAGAAGAGCAGCAAAGGCAACAGAAGCGACAACAAACTTTTTCATAGGTCTATCCCCAGAACTGGCGACCCTCTTTGTTTGTCGCCACAATGAAGTCTACAGAACCCGATCTTGACTTCCTTGATCTCGGTCAGTTTCGAAAAAAACTATATGGCGCGCGAAAAGCGTTCTTGCGGCTCGGAACGACGGTCGAAGGCCTGAGCGACCAGCCGAACGAAGGGACGCCCCTCTTCGGTCAGGCGGATGACGTCGCCATCGACACGCGCCAGACCGTCGGCGCGAAGGCTTTCCAGCTTGGCGATGTCGTCGACGAACACACCGGCCGACACTCCGTGCCGCGCCGCCACCACGCCCAGGTCCACCGCGAAGTCGCACATCAGGCGCTCGATCACGTCGGCCCGAAGCCGGTCGTCGTCGGTCAGGGCCACACCCCGCGCCACCGGCAGCCGGCCCGCCGCGATCGCCGCGCGCCACATCACTTCGCTGCTCTGGTTCTGCGCATAGCCTTGCGGCAATCGCCCGATCGACGAGGCCCCCAGCCCGATCAGCGTCGGATGCGGATCGGTCGTGTAGCCTTGGAAGTTCCGCCGCAGCGTTCCCGAGGCCAGGCCCAGCGCCAAGCTGTCGCTCGGCAGGGCGAAGTGATCGAGGCCGATAGCCACGTAGCCCGCGCGGACCAGACGCTCGGCGGCGGCCTGGCTCTGCTCCAGGCGCCCCGCCGCGTCGGCCAGGTCCTCGTCGAGAATCAGCTTCTGATGCGGCCGGGCCCACGGCACATGCGCGTAGCCGAACAGAGCGATCCGCTCGGGCCGCAAGGCCAGCACCTTGTCCAGCGTCGCCACCACATCCGCGGTCGTCTGCCGGGGCAGGCCGTACATCAGGTCGAGATTGATCGAGGCCACCTCGGCCTGGCGCAGCCAATGGACGGCCCGGGCCACCACGTCGAACGGCTCGATCCGATTGACGGCTTCCTGAACGTGCGGCGCCAGGTCCTGGACGCCCAGGCTGGCCCGGTTCAGCCCGTGGAAGGCGGCGGCCTTCACCCAACCCTCCGTCAGGACGGCGGGGTCCAGCTCGGCCGAGATCTCGACGCCCGGCGCGAAGGGAAACACGTGCCGCATCGCGCCGAACAGGCGAACCAGATCGTCGCGGCTCAGCATGTTCGGCGTCCCGCCGCCCAGATGCACCGCGCCCGCCTTGATCCGCCCAGGCAGCCGCTTTTCGACCAGGATCAGCTCATCGATCAGGTGATCGACATAGTCGCTGATCAGCGCCGGCTTGTTCACCACCCGGGTGTTGCAGCCGCAGTACCAGCACAGCCGATCGCAGAACGGGATATGGGCGTAGAGCGAGACCGGCTCGGCCGGATCCAACGCGCTCAGCCAATCGCCATAGACGTCGGCGTCGACCGCGTTCGAGAACTGCAGGGCGGTCGGATAGCTGGTGTAGCGCGGCGCGCGGCTATCGTAGCGGGTCAGCAGATCGTGGCGTGAAACGACGGGCTGGGCGGTCATGAGCATCTCCTCGGCGCGGTGATCGTGCGCGCCGAGGCGATGTCTCGCCGTGATCTAGATCAACGCTCCCAGCCGCCGCCTAGGGCCAGAAATAGCGTCACTTGATCGGCGGCGACCTGACTGTCCGACGCCGCCAGGGCCGCCTCCGCGCTGGCCAACGTGCGCTGAGCGTCGAGACCGACCAGGTAGGGGCTGCGACCGGCGCGGTAGAGGGCGCGCGTCTGGGTCTCCGCCAGGGCCGCCTGGTCTCGCGCCGCCTTGAGCGCGGCGTTGCGCCGCAGGTCCTGGACGTAGGCGTCGAGGCTGGTCTCGGTCTCCCGCAGGGCGGTCAGCACCACGCCGTCGAACCGAGCCAGGGCCGCGTCGGCGCCGGCCTCGCTCTGGCGGATCCGAGCCCGCTCCCCCTGGCCCGGGATCGTCCAGCTGATCAGCGACGACAGGCCCCAGCGATTGGCGGCCGGTTGGCCGATGTCGGCCAGAAGGCCGGTCGACCCGGCGCCGAAGCCCAGGGTCACGTTCGGATAGAGGGCGGCCGTCGCCACGCCGATCCGCGCCGTCGCGCCGGCCAGAGTCCGCTCGGCCTGGCGCACGTCGGGGCGGCGCTTTAGCAAGGCCGCGCCGTCGCCGACCGGGATCGGCTGCTTCAGCGTGGGCGGCGCCACGCAGGCCTCGACCGCCTTGGGAAACTCGGCGGGCGGCTTGCCGGTCAGCGTGGCCAGCTTGTACAGCGCCGCGCGCCTGCGGCTCTCGAACCCCGGCAGAGCCGCGCGCGACTGATCCAGCAGAGCCCGCGAGCGGGTGACATCCATGACCGCGCCGCGACCGGCCTTCACCAGGGCCTGGGTCGCGGCCAGGCTCTTGGCCTGCAGATCGACCGTATGGCGGGCGACGGCCAATTCGTGGCCATTGGCGCAGGCGTCGACATAGGCGCGAGCGACGTCGGCCGCGACGCTGACGCGGGCGAGGTCCAGGGCCGCTTCGCTGGCCTCGGCGTCGGCGCGAGCGGCCTCGGCGGCGCGTTTCAGACGGCCGACCAGATCGACCTGGTAGGAGACCTTCACCCCGACATCGGCGAGGTTCTCGACCGGCAGCTGCTCGCTGAGCAGGTACTGCTCGCCGGATTCCCGCGAATGCAGGGCGGCGGCCGAGACGCCGGTCTTGAAGCCGCCGGCGTCGTCGGCCTCGCTGACGATGGCCTGGGTCCGCGCCAGATTGGCGGCGGCGACGCGCAGGTCGGTGTTGGCGGCCAAGGCCTGCTGGACGAGGTCGTTCAGCACCGGATCGTCATAGAGTTTCCACCAGCCGGCCGGCAGCGGGGCCTGGCTGACCGCCGGCGCGTTCGCGCCCATGAAGGGACCCCGCGCCGTCGGAGCGTTGATCTTGGCTTCGGCGGGCAGCGTGTAGTTCGGGCCGACGGTCGAACAGGCGGCCAGGGCCAGCAACGAGCCGGCCATGGCCAGGGCGCGCAGCGCGTTCACTTGGCCGCTCCCTTGATCATGTCGACCGAGACGGTGGCGGTGCGTCCGGCGATCAGGCGCAAGTCGTTCGGCGTCTGGTCCAGCGCCACCCGCACCGGCACCCGCTGCGCCAGGCGCACCCAGCTGAACGTGGGATTGACGTTGGGCAGCAGATTGCCGCTGGCCGCGCGGTCACGATCCTCGATGCCGGCGGCGATCGACTGGATGTGGCCCTTCAGGGGCTTGTCCTCGCCCATCACCTTGACCGTGACCGGCTGCCCCAGACGCAGGCCGGAAAGCTTGGTCTCCTCGAAATAGCCCTCGACGCGGAACGAGCGGCTGTCGATCAGGGCCAGCACCGGCTTGCCGGCGGTGACATAGTCGCCGGTGCGCAGGGTCAGGTCCGACAGGAAGCCGTCGGCCGGGGCCAGCACCACGGTGCGCTTAAGGTTCAAGGCGGCGACGTCGCGGGCGGCCTCGGCCTGGGACAGGGCGGCCTGCGACTGCTCGACCTTCGACCGGCTCTGCTCGGTCACCTCGGCGGCGACCAGCTCGCCGAGGGCGCGGTTGCGCGCCAGCTCGCGCCGGGCCTGAGCCAAGGTCGCCTGCTGGGCCTGCACCGCGGCGTCGGCCTGGCGCAGGGCCAGGGCGTAGCGTTCGCGGTCGACATAGAACAGCGGCTGGCCCGCCTTGACCGTCTGGTCATTGACGGCGTCGACCCGCGTGACCAGGCCGGAAACGTCCGGAGCGACCTGGACCACGTCGGCGCGCACGCGGCCGTCACGGGTCCAGGGATCGACCTGATAGTGGGTCCACAGCGCCTTGCCGCCCACCAGGGCGGCGATCACGACGGCGCCGGTGACGGCGACGCGGACGGTGGTCAGCAGGATGGTTTTCAGGGGGGGCATGATCGAAACTTCGGGGGCTCTAGAACTTGAGGACGGGCGAGGCGACGACGGCCGCCCAAAGGATGACGAAGACCGCCGTGTCGAAGAGCGCGGGGTGCCAGACGAAGCGGTAGGCCCCGACCCAAGAGAGCAGCCGACGCAGCACGAACGAGGCGGCCAAGGCGATCAGGGCCGAGACCAGGACGGACGACAGGAAGACGCCGTTCAAATCGATTTCACCGGTCATTCAGCGATCTCCGGAACGAAGGCGGGCGCCTCCGGGAACAGGTTGCGGCGCAGACCCACCAGGGCCGAAACGCCTTGCACCGCCGAGGCGGCGCGGGCGGCGGAAAGGCCCCGCAGGGCCGAGTCGATGCGGGCGAGCAGCTCGGCGACCGGCGGCTGGCGGCGACCGGCGGCCAAGGCGGCGAAGTGCTGGCCGACGCCTTCCAGCGCGACGTCCAGGCAAACGCGCCCCTCGGGCGGAAGGTCGGCGCGGGCGGCCTGGACCGTGACGAGATTCATCCCGATCCGCAGATCGCGCAGGGTGTCGACGCCGACGAAGTCATGACGCTCGCCCGTCTGGGCCAGCTTGGGCGTGAGGATTCCCAGCCGATCGACCAGAATCGCGGCGAAGGCCGCCGGCTCCGGCGCCTGGCGGGCGCGCGCCAGGCGGGCGATGCCGCGCCAGGTCCGCTTCAGAAGCCGCTTGGCGCTAGCGTCCACGCCCATCGAGCGCAGACTGGCCGTGACCAGGATCGCGAAGATCAGCCCGACGAACTGGCCCAGATTGCTGTTCAGGAAGCTGGCGAAGTCGGCGCTGAACGTCTCCTGCAGGGCCAGGGCGTTGCAGAAGCCCATCAGCACGGCCAGGGCCGATCCGGCCCGCTTGGGGTCGGGGATATAGAGGCCCAGGAACAGCAGCACCGGCGCCATGGTGGCGACCAACATCGGAAAGCCGTCGATCGCCGGCAGCACGGCGAACATGTAGAGAGCGGCCAGCGGCAGAGAGACCAGCGAGAACAGGCCGAAATTCTTGATGGCCGGCACCGGGTCGTCCATCGCCGCGAAGAAGCAACAGAACACCGCCGCCATGATCGGCGCGGCCGCGCCGTCGCCCCAGCCGGCCAGGATCCAGGTCGCGCAGGACAGCATGATCGCGATCGCGGCCGCCGCGCCCGACAGCAGGGCCAGCGGCAGGTCGGCGTGCATCGGGGTCCGCCCGCGGGCGCGGGCCGAGGCCTCCAGACCCGGCGACAGCGGCGCGTCGGGATCGTCAAGGCGTCGCATCAGGGCATGGCTCTCGGCGAGGGCGCGGACGGCCTCGGAAAGGCGCACCAGCAGGCTTTCGATCAGCAGACTTGTCCAGGCCGAGTCGCGACGCCGGGCCGCCAACTCTTCCAGCCGCGCGATCAGCGCCAGGCCCTCGTCGCGCGGCGAGCCGGCCTCGATCCAGGCGACGACCGTGTTCAGGGCGGCGCGGACACGGTTGTCCTTGACGTCGCGCAGGGCGCCCATTCGGTCCGCCAGCCCCGACAGCAGCGGGATCAGCAGTAGCATCCGCTCGTGCAGGGCGCGCACGACGCCGCTGGTCTCGCGCAGGCGCGAGGTGTCGAACGGCAGGTGGACGGACAGCAGCTGGATCTCGCTGGCGGCTGCGGCCAGATGGCGACGGTCACGGGCGATCGCCTCGGCGTCCTCGCCGCGCAGAACGTCCAGCGCCCAGTGGTCGGCCTCGCCCAGCCAGGTCGAGACCCGTTGGCGCAGCACCGCGCCGACCGGCCGCGGGAAAACCAGGCTATGCACCAGGGTCGCGCAGAGGATGCCCAGTCCGATCTCGATCACCCGCGATACGGCGACGTCGAAGATCGCTCCCGGCTGGGACACGCTGGGAAAGCCGATGATCGCCGCCGTATAGCCGGCCAGCATCAGCAGATAGCTTCGCGGGGTGCGGTCCAGCAGCGAGACGGCCAGGCAGCCGCCGACCCACAACGACAGGGCCAGCGATAGCAGCCAGGGCGCGTTGACGAGGTTCGGCACGAGGACCACCGCCGCCGAGGCGCCAAGGATGGTGCCCAGAACGCGATACAGCGCCTTGGACCGCACCGCGCCCGAGAGCGGCTGGCTAACGATATAGGCCGTCGTCATCGCCCAGTAGGGGCGCGGCAGGCCCAGGGCGAAGCCGATATAGAGGGCGAGCATCGCCGCCGCGAAGCTGTTCAGCGAGAACAGCATCGTCCATCGATCGAATTTGGGGAGCACGGCGCTAGAGGCCCTCTCTGGCCGCGGCGTCCAGGGCGGCCTCGAAGGCGGCGAAGGTCCTGAGCGCGGCGGCCAGGTCCTCGTCGCCGACCGCGGCCAGCATCTGGGCGCGGACCACTTGCACGGCGTCCTCGATGACGGCCGCGAGGGCCTGGCCCTCGGCGGTCAGGTGCAAGGTCTTGGCCCGCTTGTCGGTGGGGTCGTCGCGACGCTCGACCAGACCACCGAGGCAAAGCTGATCCAGAATGCGGACCAGCGACGGCCCTTCCACGCCCAGCTCCTCGGCCAGAACGCCTTGGCGCATCCCGTTGCCCGCGCGGGCGATGGTCAGCACCGGCATGGCCCGAGCGTCCGACAGGCCATGCGCGGCCAGGGCGCGATTGACTTCGCGCCGATAGACCCGCGCGAGGCGCAGAATGGCCTGGGCGAAGGTGCGTTCGTCGAGGGTGCGAGCAGTGGTCATGGAACGTCGATCAATTAGATAGGTAGCTTCCTATTTAATTTAGATAGCATCCTACCGATTTCAACGCAACCCGGCGCGCGATGGGACGATCCGGTTCAAGACGCGAAAAGGCCGTCGCCGGTTCCCCGCGACGGCCTTGGTTTCGACCAAAAAGACGGCGGCGCCCTAACCCAGCGCGCGCTTGTAGAGCGCCAGCAGATTGCTCCACGCTCGCTCGGCGGCGGGCTCGTCGTAGACCTGGCTGCCCTTGACGGTCCAACCGTGGTTCGAGCCGCCGAACACCTCGACCTGGGCCGGGCGTTTGGCCGACGCGAACGCCGCCTTCAGCTGGTCCTTCACGTCCGGCTCCCGCTGGTCGTCGTTGCCGGCGATCTCGATCAGATATTCGGCGTGGGTCTTGGGGATCAGCAGATGCGGGCTGTCGGCGTCCTTCGAGACCAGTCCGCCGCCGTGGAAGGTCGCGACGGCGCCGATGCGCCCCGGCGCCACACCCGCCGTATAGAAGGCCAGCGGGCCGCCCATGCAGTAGCCCTGCGTCCCGATCTTCTTGCTCTTGTCGGTCTGGGGCTGAGCGTCCAGGAAGGCGACATAGGCCTCGGCGTCCCGGGCCGTGCCGGCCGGCGTCACCGAGGGTCGCAGCGTCATCAGCTTGGCCCGGTCGTCGGGCTTGGAGAAGTCGAACGTCCCGTCGATGACCGGCGCCTTGCGGACGCGGTAATAGAGGTTTGGGACCAGCACCACATAGCCAGCCTCGGCCAGGCGCCGGCCCATGTCGCGGAACACCGGGCGCAGGCTCATGATGTCGGGCCACAGCAGCACCGCCGGCCACTTGCCCTTCCCCTTCGGGTAGAACAGCGCCGCGTCGGCGACGCCGTCGGCGGTCTTCACCGTGACGTCCTTTTCCTCGACCTTGTCGTCGGCGCGCGCGACCGTGGCGATCCCGGTGGCGGCGACGGTCATCAGACCGAAGGCGCGGCGCGAGAGGCGCGGATCGTGAACGAGGCCGGGGTGGATATCGTCATCGCACATGGCGGTCTCCCTGAGCTTTGGACGCGAACGCTATAACCGCCTCGCGCGTTCGCCTACCCTCTTCACGCGGACACTGGATAGGTGGCCTTGCCGGGCAGCAGCGTGTCCTGCTTGCGGCCGTCGCACAGGGCGTAGCTGAAGCCGCTCTGGATCGCCCAGGCCCCGACCTCGCCCCTCTTGTTGACGGCCAGAAAGCCGACCTGAATGTCCTTGGCCTGGGGCTTCTTCTTCAGGATCCGCTCGACGGCTTCCCGGCAGGCGGCCTCCGGCGAGCGGCCCTGGCGCATCAGCTCCACGACCAGGAAGCTGCCGACGTTGCGGATCACCTCCTCGCCGACGCCGGTCGAGGTCGCGCCGCCGACGTCGTTATCGACATAGAGACCCGCGCCGATGATCGGGCTGTCACCCACTCGGCCCCGCATCTTCCAAGCCATGCCGCTGGTCGTGCAGGCCCCGGCGATATTCCCCTTGGCGTCGATCGCCAACATGCCGATCGTATCGTGGTTGCCCTTGCCGCCCGGCGTCCCGAGCTGCCCGGTCGTCTTGCCGTAGTCGCCGACCTCGCTATTGGCCTTGGGCTGGTACTTGGCGTCCTTCTTCCAGGCCTCCCAGGCGGCCTTGGAGTCCGGCGTCAGCAGTTCCTCGTACTGGAAGCCCTGCTCCAGCGCGAACTGCAGCGCGCCGGCGCCGACCAGCATCACGTGGGGAGTCTTCTCCATCACCTTGCGCGCCACCGAGATCGGGTGGGCGATGTGTTCCAGCGCCGCCACCGCGCCGCAGTTGCCCAGCTCGTCCATGATGCAGGCGTCCAGCGAGACATGGCCGTCCCGGTCGGGATAGCCGGCGCGGCCGACGCTGTGGTTCTTCAGATCCTGCTCGGGCACACGGGCGCCGGCCTCGACCGCGTCCAGCGCGCGACCGCCCTTCGAGAGCACCGCCCAGGCCGCCTGGTTGGCGGCGACGCCGAAGTCCCAGGTCGAGATCACGCACGGCCCGTCCAGCCGCGTCACGGTCTCGGCGGCCGACGCCTTGGCGCCGATCAGCGCCGATCCGACCAGGGAAGCGCCGATCAGGCCTCTACGATTCATCATCCACGTATGCTCCAAGAGGTTCGCCCGGATTCCGTAGCATGGCCTGGAGAAGACGATGACCGCCGATCGCATCCTGCTGGAAGTCTGCGTCGACACGCCCGCCGGACTGGCGACGGCGATCGCCGGCGGGGCCGATCGCATCGAACTGTGCGCGGCGCTTGGGCAGCAAGGCCTGACCCCCGCGCCGGGCCTGATCGCCCAGGCGAGCAAGGCGCCGATTCCGATCTACGCGATGATCCGCCCGCGCCAGGGCGACTTTCGCTACGACGCGGTCGAGCTGGACGCCATGCGTCGCGACATTGACGCCGCGCGCGACGCGGGCCTGGCCGGCGTGGTGTTCGGGGCCAATCGCGACAACGGCGAGCTGGACGCCGATGTGCTGGCGCCGTTGATCGCGCAGTCCGAGGGGCTGGGCGTAACCCTGCACCGCGCCTTCGACCTCGTCCCCGATTTCGAGGCCGGGCTGGAATTGGCCATCGACCTGGGCTTCGAGCGCGTGCTGACCTCGGGCGGGGCCCAGAACGCCATGGCCGGCGCGGCGCGGATCGCCCAGCTGGCGGCGCGGGCCCGGGGTCGCATCGCCATCCTGGCCGGCGGCGGGATCAATCCGGCCAACGCCGCCGAGGTGATCGCCCGCACCCGCGTCACCGAGGTCCACGGCTCGTGCAGCGCGCCGCTCCCCGGTGTCGATCACGGCTCGCGCGCCTATGAGCTGGGCTTCACGCCCGATGGGGCCCGCGACACGCGGCGCGAGATCGTCGAGGACCTTGTCCGCGTGCTGCGCCAGCTCTAGAGCCTTTAGCCTGAAGGCTTACTGGCCCGGCGGGTGCGTCTTGACCCAGTCGCCATAGACCTTGAACACCTTCAGCGGCTGCGCGCCGAACCAGGAATAGCCGTCGCGGCGTTCCTGGGAAATGTCGTCGACATTGTCATGCAGCGACTTGTCGCGATCACCGAAGATCGGCTTCTCGGTCTTGCGATCATAGTAGCGCGCCCAGATCGGGCCGGCGCCGGTCTTGTCGATCAGGTGGCGGCCATCGGTCTGGCCCTTGCCGGTCCATTCCTTGCCCATGATGGCGTGATGGTTCAGCCAGGCCACGCCCCAGTGCACCGCCCGCACCTCCTGAGGCGTCGGGTCCGGCAGGCTCATCAGATAGAGCAGCAGGTCGGCGCTCTCGCTGGTCGCCAGGGCCGGCGGCTCGAAGTTGCGCGCGCCCACGGGTTCGAGCGTGAAGGGGTCCGCCTGCTGCCCCCACAGGGTCAGCTTACCGTTCACGCGGATCTGGGTGGCGACGATGCACAGCCGCCCCCACTTGGCGGCCTCGGCGGCCTTGGCGCGCAGATCCGCCGGCACGAAGGCGAATTCGGCCTTGGCCTCCGACACTTCCGTCAGCAGGGCCGCCGCCTCGGAGACGGCGTTGTCGTTATAGGTGATCGCGTCGTGATAGCCGCCCTCCAGCGGCCAGACCTGCGGCCAGCCGCCGTTCGGGAACTGGGCGGCCAACAGGTAATGGACGCCCTTCAGGAAGCTCTGACGATAGGCGTCGCCTTCCGGGCCGGGGGCCTGCGTCGCCACCTTCGCCAGGAAGCGCATCTCGGTGATGGTGGCGTTGTTGTCCAGCGTGCCGACATAGCTCCAACGCGGACTGTGGGGGGCGTCGAAATCGTCCTTGCCCAGGTGCTGAGAGCTATTGTCCGAGGCCCAAGGCTGGCCCGGAAGGCGGAGCGCGCCGCGACGGTCCTGGTTCTTGCTCCAGCCGCCGGCCGGGGTCTGGAAGCTGACGATGACGTCGGCGATGTGGCGCGCCTCGGGCGAGGCGTACCAGGCCGGAGCCTTGTGCAACGCCATGCCGCCGTCGCCGTGGGCGGTGGCGGGAAGCGGCGGCGGCGCGGTTTCGCCCGGCTTCAGTTCGGCGGCCAGGGCGGCGCGATCGGCCTGCATCTGGGCTTGCGAGCGCGCGAGATAGGCTTTCCAGGCCGGTTGCTGGTCGGCGGGCAATTGGGCGATCCGCTCGGCGGTGATCGGCAGGGCCGGCACGTTCTGGCCGATGACGCCCGCCAGGGCCGGCGCGGCCAACAGACTGGCGGACAGGAAAAGGCCGATGGCGGCGGCGCGCTTGGACATGTGAGCGTTTCTCCCCTGGAGCGTCACGGCGCGGACGCCCTCACCCAAAATGATACCGGTTTCCTAAAATTAGAAAACGGGCGTTCTTGTGGCGCTTGGGAGCGGTCGTCTCATCCCTGAATGATATGCGGCACGAAACGCGAGCGATCGCGCGTGACGCGACCGTGATCCTCGCGGATCCCGATCCCCGCCGGCTGGTCGCCGATCACCCACGAGCCGATGACCGGATAGTTCGATCCGAACCTGGGCGGCGGCTTCAAGGCCTGTCGGATCCAGCCTTCCTCGCCATAGCCCTGGTCCAGCACCCTGCCCTTGCGGCCGTTCTTCCAGAGCTCGATGTTCGCGCCCTCGCGGCTGAACAGCGGCTTGCGGGCGTAGCTGGCGCCGAGACGCTCGCTCTTGGGATCGTCCTCGAAATAGCTCTCGAGCAGGTTCGGGTGCCCCGGATGGCGTTCCCACAGCAGCGGCAGCAACGCCTTGTTCGACAGGATCGCCTTCCACGGCGGCTCCAGGAACAGCGTCCTCGACCCGGCGATATTGGCCGCGTAGGGCTCGCGCAGCATGTCTTCCCAGGGGTGCAGCTTGAACAGCGCGCCGATGATGTAGTTGTCCTGGTCGACGAACCGCCCGTCGGCGTCGAGACCGATCTGGGTGGTCGGGACGAACTTGGGCTCAAGCCCCGCCAGGCTGGCCATGTCTTCGAGGAAACGCACCGTCTGGCGATCCTCGACGAAGTCGGCGTCGCTGGCGAAGTGCACGAAACCGCCGTCCGGGAAGATCGCGCGGAAGCGATCGGCCAGCCGCTCGTGGATGCTGTTGAACTGGTCGGTGTCTTCCGGAAGCCGCCCCTGGGCGATCAGGTCCTCCAGCCAAAGCCACTGGAAGACGCCCGCCTCATAGAGGCTGGTCGGGGTGTCGGCATTGTATTCGTAGAGCTTGGGCGGCTCGGTTCCGTCGTAGAAGAAGTCGAAGCGGCCATACAGCGATGGGTCGCGGGCCTTCCACGAGGCTGCGACGACATCGCGCGCGGCCTCGGGAATCTTCAGCCGGGCCATCAGGGCGTCGCTGGTCGCCGCCTCGTCCACGAGGTCGAGGCACAGGGCGTGCAACGCCTGCGTCGCCAGCTCGATGTGGTCCTCGATCTGAGCCAGCGTGAAGGCGTAGGCCGCCCGCTCGTCCCAGTAACGGCGGCCGTCGGCGTGGTGCCAGGTAAAGCCGACCGCCTCGGCCTTGGACTTCCAGTCGGGCCGAGGGGTCAGGTCGATGCGACGCATCAGGCGTTCGAGCCGTCTTTGGCGACCTTGGCCTTGTCTTCGATGGCCAGGGCCGGCGGCGGCAGGGCCTCGTCCTTGGGCGCCATCAGGCGAGCCAGCACGTCCTCGGCTCCGCCGCCGCCCGGCAGAATGCCCGCCGCCGCCAGCTTGGCGTCGAGATCAGCGCCGGTCCGGCGATCCTCGGACTCGTTGTGCAGGCGGAACTGCTCCTCGCGGACGGCCTGGCGCTCCTTGATGCGCTTGAGGCTGTCGGCGGCCGAACCGACGACGCCGCTGGCCGAACCCGAACGCGAGATCACCGCCGACTGGGCCTTCTGGACGCTCTCGTTGACCTTGACCATGTCGATCTCGCGCCGCAGCGCCTCGATCTTGGTGTCGGTCTGGGTGATGACTCCGCGCATCTTGTCCTCGGCGGCGCGCAGCTCGGTCATCTGGCCGCCCTTCTGGGTCGACTCCTTTTCGAGATCGGCGATCCGCTGGGCGACTTCGAGCGCGAGCGCTTGATCGCCCTTGGCCAGGGCGGCGCGGGCCGAGGCCTCGTACTTGCGCACCTGATCGTTCAGCTGGCCGACCTCGGTCTCCAGGGCGCGGCGGCGCGCCACCATCTTGGCCAACTCGTCGCGAGCCTTGCCTTGGGCGGCGTCGGCGTCTCGGATCTCCTGGTCCAGGATCCGCAGCGCGTTGGCGTCCACCACCGTCTGGGCGCCGTCGTGAACGGAACCTCGGAACAGGGCCGAGAGCTTGCTCCACATCGACATCAGGTCAGTCTCCGGTCTTCTGTCTTTCAGGCGGCCGCGACGCGGCTCTTCTCGAAGGTTTCACGCAGGTCGCTGGCGGCGGCGATGGCGTTGGCCGCCAGGGTGCGCAGCTCGATCACCAGCGTCTGCAGGGTGGTCTTGGACGAAATCTCGCCCATCAGCTCGTAATAGTCACGACCGTCGATGGTGGTAATGCCGAAGTTCGACAGGGGCACGACCTTCTGGGCCTTCAGCAGGAACTCATTGAAGGCAGAGCGGTCGTTCTGCTCGTCGCAGGGCCACAGGATGGTCGACGCCACCATCTGCAACGCTCCGCCGCTGACATAGACCGGCAGATCGCCGAACTCGTGCATGGTGACCAGCAGGACAGGCTCGACGCCCTCGATGATCGCGGCGCTCATCTCGCCTTCGCGCACCAGGTTGGTCTCGACCAGCGCGTCGCGCAGGCTCTTGATCGTCCAGGCGGTGTCGATAACGGAATCCATGTGTCTGACGCCTCGGGGAGGATTGGGATTGGCCCGCAAGGCCGGTCCGCGGACCGACTCCACGACGATCGCCTGGACGGCCGAAAGGATGTCGGGCTTGCACGCCGCCGGAGCCCAGACCTCGATCTTCACGAAGCCGGCTTGCCGGCGGGCTTCACGCCACGCGCGGGTTCTTTCGGCGGCCTGAGCGCCCCTGGTGATCTTGGCAGGCATCCGTTACATGTACGCATAACATGTACGCTTGACAAGGCGCCGACCGACGTCATCCTGCGACCGAGTTCACCCGAGGGCAAGCGCGGTCTTGGGGGACGCCGCGTCGTTCTTCGGCTAGAAGACGCGGAAGGGTTGCTAGAGGGCTCGCGGGAGCGAATTCTTCGATGTTCGGAAAACTGTTCGGCGGCAAGGCGGAGGAGCCCCGCTCCATCCTGCCGGTCATTCGCAACGTCACGATCGGCCGCACCGTCGTGCTGGACCCGCTGGCCTGGCGACGCTTCGGGGCCGAGACCCGCTTCGCCCTGGACCGCGACACGCTGGAGATCACCGCCCAAGGCCTGATCGAACTGAGCGACGGGGTCTTCGTCCATCGGTTCTATACCGACGACGAGGTGATGTTTCAGATCGTCTCGGACGACCGCGCCGGCGAGAAGGCCAACGACTTCACCCTGTTCCTGCCTTGGTCCAGCGACTATCCGGGCAGCGGCGATGGCGGCTTTTCCTGGAACGCCCGCCTGCGGGCGCGGTCTTTCCAGCCCAACGGCCTGCCCGAATACCGCCGCTTCTGGTTCGGCGAGGACGCGGTCGAGCAGGACCCCGTGACCCTGTGGGAAAACGTCTATTACGATCGCGAGTCCCAGGAGCCGGACAAACGGCTCTTCCAGACCACCATGCTGTTCCACCGCGACCTTCCGGCCGACGGCCGCGAACTGCTGTTGGCGCTGACCCTCGAGCCCGAGGATGGCGAGGTCACGCACGAGACGATGATCGGCCTGCCGCTGTCGGTGGGCGAGTTCAAGGCCTAGGGAGAGAAGATGCTCGACTTCATCGGCTTCAAGGATGGCGCCCTCGCCTTCCTGCTGGCCTTCGTCGTGGCCGGCCTGTTCACCATCGTCTTCAAGGCCGTCTATCAATGGGCGACGCCCTATGACGAGAAGGCCCTGATCCGGAGCGGCAACACCGCCGCCTCCGTCGCCCTGGTCGGCGCGCTGATCGGCTACGTCCTGCCGCTCGGCTCGGCCCTGACCCACACGGTCAGCCTTCCGGAATTCGCGGCCTGGGCGACCCTGGCCGGCGTCATCCAGATCGCCGCCTTCACCGGCGTGCGCCTGATCGCCCTGCCAGACGTCAAGACCCGGATCGAGAACGGCGAGATAGCCATCGGCGTCTATCTGGCCGGTGTCGCGATCGCCGTCGGCGTGCTGAACGCCGCCTGCATGACCTCGTGAGATCTCGCATGACCACACGCAAGCGCTCGGCTTCGCTCAAGCTCACCACCATGCTGGCCGGCGCGGCCAGCCTGACCCTGGCCGGTTGCGACGACCACAATGGCGGGCAGGCCAGCTGGGATCCCAATCAGGGCGAAAAGGTCCAGGCCTTCAGCTACAAGACCCTGCAGGAGTGCAAGGACGCCGGCGAGGTCCCGGTCCAGCAGTGCGAAACCTCCTACGCGGCCGCCCAGAAGGAAGACCAGGAAAAGGCGCCGCGCTACGAGGCGCGCTCGACCTGCGAGGACGTCTACGGCCCGGGCAACTGCGTGCCGCGCAGCTATGGCGGCCACGACGTCTTCACGCCGCTGCTGGCCGGTTTCGTGATCGGCCGGATGATGGATGGCTACCACGGCGCGGGCCTCTATCGCCGCTATGACGACTACGGCGGCGGCGGCTACTACTCGACCTGGGGCGGACGGCTGGACCGCGATTACAGCACCGGCCGCACGGTCATCACGCGCGAGAGCATCGACCCGCCCGACGCCATTCGCAGCGCGCCGCCCAAGGTCCAGACCCGCACCTCCGTGGTCTCGCGCGGCGGGTTCGGCGGCGGCCGCAGCTATTCCAGCGGGGGCTTCAAGGGCGGCTTCGGCGGTTAGAACTGACCGATAAATTGCGATTGACTCTCAACTAGACCTCGCGCTTAATTGCGAAGCGTTCGCAAGACGCATCGGGCCGCTCACCGAGATCGGTTCGTCGACGGCGGGTGTCGGCCCCCTGCTTCGGCGAGGAGATTTCAGGCGTGCGGCCCGATCCTTTCCTCCATCAGTCTATCCCTCACTGCGGCCCCGCTGGCCTGGCCGAGGGCGAGCGGATCCTGCTGTGGATGCTGCGCCAGTGGGTGGCGGCCCGGGTGCTGGGCGAGGAGCCCAAGGCGCGCCTGTCGAAGACGGCCGGATCCCTGGTTTCGCCCGGCGTGGCCACGGCCTTCCTCCTGATGATGACCGCCTTGGAAGGCCAGATTCGGCGTCCACTTTGCGTGTCCTCGCCCGGTTGCGGCGACTATGCCGAGGATGAGCAGCGACTGATCACGGCTTGCGGCGTCTGCCCCGCCTCGCCCGAGATCGCCCAGCGCCTGCTGGAGGCGATGCTGATCCAGCCCGAGGCCGTGACGGTGATGGCGCGCTTCCTGAACACGGCCCTGGCCCGTGACGGCATGGCCCTGCCGATGCGGTTCGACGAGCCGGAGACGCCCGCTCGTCCCACCCTGCATTAGAGCTTCGCCCAGCCCTCTTCGACCAGCCGCGTCGCCAGGGCCCTCGAGGCCGTCCTCACCTCATTCCAGGTCACATCGAACCCGGCTTCGTCGCCATAATATGGATCCGCCACTGCGCGCCCCTGCCGCCCGGCTACAAGGTTCATAAGCAGATCCACCTCGGCCGCAGCGTCGGCCGGGGCGATCCGACGCAGCCCGCTCAGATTGTCGTGGTCCAGGGCGTAGATGTGGGTGAAGACGCGAAAGTCGTCCGGCTTCACCTGTCGCGCTCTCAAGCCGCCAATATCCACGCCATGGCGGCGCGCCACGGCGATGGCGCGCGGATCGGGCGGCTCGCCCTTGTGCCAACCGCCCGTGCCGGCGCTATCGACGACGACGTCCAGGCCGCATCGCTCGGCCTCGGCCCGAAAGGCGCCCTCGGCCAGGGGAGAGCGACAGATATTGCCCAGGCAGACGAACAGAACCGCGGCCTTGGCCATCACGCCCTCCCCCAACCGCCGCCGCCCGGCGTCTCGATGACGATCGCGTCGCCCGCGCCGACCTCGACTAGATCGGTGGCGGCCAGCGCCTTGACCGTCCCGTCGGCGCGCTCGACCCAGGCCCCGCCCACCGCGCCGGGCCCGCCGCCCTCCAGCCCGAAGGGCGGGACGCGCCGACGGTTGGAGAGCAAGGTCGCGGTCATCGGCTCGCGGAAACCGATCTTGCGCGTGACGCCATCTCCGCCCCGCCGGGCGCCCGCTCCACCCGAGCCGCGCCGGATCGAAAAAGCCTCGACCAGCACCGGATAGCGCGTCTCCAGCACCTCCGGATCGGTCAGGCGGCTGTTGGTCATGTGGGTCTGGACCGCGTCGGTCCCGGCGAAATCCGGTCCCGCGCCCGAGCCGCCGCAGATGGTCTCGTAGTACTGCCGCCGGTCGTCGCCGAAGGTGAAGTTGTTCATCGTCCCCTGGGCGGCCGCCATGACGCCCAGAGCGCCGTAAAGGGCGTCGACCACCACCTGGCTGGTCTCGACATTGCCGGCCACCACCGCCGCCGGATAGCGCGGCCGCAGCATCGAGCCCTCGGGAATGATGAGTTCGACCGGCCGCAGGCAGCCGTCGTTCATCGGGATCTCGTCGTCGACGAGGGTGCGGAACACGTAGAGCGCCGCCGCCCGGCAGATCGAGGCCGGCGCGTTGAAATTGGTCGGGACCTGGTCGCTCGTGCCGGTGAAGTCGACACACACCGTTCTGGCCGCTTGATCCACGTCGATGGACACGCGGACCACCGCCCCATCGTCCAGTTCGTAGACGAACGATCCGCTCTTCATCGTCGCCAGCACGCGGCGCACCGCCTCCTCGGCGTTGTCCTGGACGTGGGCCATGTAGGCTTCAACGACCGCCTGGCCGAACTCGGCGACCATGGCGGTCAGGGCCTCGGCCCCGCGCGCGCAGGCGGCGACCTGGGCCTTGAGGTCGCCGATGTTCTGGTCGGGATTGCGCGCCGGCCACTTGCCCGAGGCCAGCAGAGCCCGGGTCTCGGCCTCGCGGAAGCGGCCGTCCTCGACCAGCAGGAAGTTCTCGATGAGAACCCCCTCCTCCTCCACCGTTCTGCTGGTCGGCGGCATGGAGCCGGGCGTCACGCCGCCGATGTCGCCCTGGTGGCCCCGCGCGGCGACGTAGAACATCAAGGCCGCGTTCTGGTCGAAGACCGGCATGACCACCGTCACGTCCGGCAGGTGGGTGCCGCCGTTGTAGGGGGCGTTCAGCATGTAGACGTCGCCGGGCTTCAAGCCGCGCCCGCTTTCTTCAAGTCCCTCGCGGACGGCCCGCACGCTGTCGCCCATCGAGCCCAGGTGGACCGGCATGTGCGGGGCGTTGGCGATCAGGTTGCCGGCGCGGTCGAACAGGGCGCAGGAAAAGTCCAGGCGCTCCTTGATGTTCACGGAATAGGCGGTGTTCTGCAGGGCGAAGCCCATCTCCTCGGCGACGGCCATGAAGAGGTTGTTGAACACCTCCAGCATGACCGGGTCGGCCTCGGTCCCGATCGCCTTGCGGGCCGGCAAGGCGACGACGCGATCGAGGATCAGATTCAGGCGAGGATCGACGCTCGCGCGCCAGCCCGGCTCGACCACGGTCGTGCCGGTGGCTTCACGGATGATGGCGGGACCCAGGATTTCAGCGCCGATCGGCAGGGCCTCGCGGTCGAACACCGGCGTCGCGTGAAGCGCGCCGGCCATGCGGGCCTCGACGGTCGCGAGCGCCTGGACTCCCTTTGACGAGCCGGACTCAAAATCCGGTTCGGAGCCCGCGTCCGAGCGGCCGATCGCCTCCACGGACAAGGTCTCCACCACCAGCGGCGTTGTCGGAGAGGTGAAGCCGAAGCGACGCTGGTGCTGATCTTCGAAGGCCGCGCGAACGGCGGCGATGTCATCGAACGGGACGACCAGCGGCGTATCGGTCCCCGCGTACTTCACGCGCAGGCTGGCGATCGCCTCCACCGAAGCGATCGGCACCTCCTGAGCCCGCAAAGCCGCCTCGGCCTCCCCGGCCAAGACCGCCGCTCGCGCGGCCAGATCGCCCGCGTCGTCGAGCGGCCGCTCGACCGTCTCCTCGCGGATCAGGCGCAGGTCAGCCAGGCCCATGCCATAGGCGCTGAGAACGCCCGCGAACGGATGGATCATCACCTGGGTCATGCCCAGGGCGTCGGCGACGAGGCAGGCGTGCTGGCCGCCCGCGCCGCCGAAGCAAGCCAGCACATAGCGGGTGACGTCGTAGCCCCGCTGGATCGAGATCTGCCGCACGGCCTTGGCCATGTTCTCGACGGCGATGGTGACGAAGCCCTCGGCGATTTCCTGAGGCGTCATGGCCTTGCCGGTCGACGCCGCGATCTCGCCCGCCATCGCCTCGAAGCCGCGCGTCACGGCGTCGACATCCAGCGGCTGGTCGGCGTCGGGCCCGAACACCTTGGGGAAGAACTCCGGCCGCAGCTTGCCCAGCATGACGTTGCAGTCGGTGACGGTCAGCGGTCCGCCCCGGCGATAGGCGGCCGGTCCTGGGACCGCGCCGGCCGAGGCCGGCCCCACGCGCAGGCGCGCGCCGTCGAACGAACAGATCGAGCCGCCGCCAGCCGCCACCGTGTGGATATTCATCATCGGCGCGCGCATCCGCACGCCGGCGACCACCGTCTCGAAGGCCCGCTCGTACTCCCCGGCATAGTGGCAGACGTCGGTCGAGGTGCCGCCCATGTCGAAGCCGATCACGCGCTCGAAGCCGGCCTCGGCCGCCGTCCGCGCCATGCCGACCACGCCGCCGGCCGGACCGGACAGGATGGCGTCCTTGCCCCGAAAAGCCCGCGCGTCGGTCAGGCCGCCGTTCGACTGCATGAACAGCAGCCGCGTGTCGTGGCCCAGCAAGGTCGAGACCTGGTCCACATACCGCCGCAGGATCGGCGAGAGGTAGGCGTCCACGACCGTGGTGTCCCCACGCCCGACCAGCTTCATCAGCGGGCTGACCTCATGGCTGACCGAGACCTGCGTGAAGCCGATCTCGCGGGCGATCGCCGCGACGCGCCCCTCGTGGTCGGTGAAACGGAAGCCATGCAACAGCACGATCGCCACCGCGCGGAAGCCGGCGTCGTAGGCGGCCCGGAGGTCTCGCCGCGCGGCGGCTTCGTCCAGCGGCCGCAGAACCTGTCCCTCGACGCCGATCCGCTCGTCGATCTCGACCACACGGTCGTAGAGGGCTTCCGGCTTGACGATATGGCGCTCGAAGAGCTTCGGCCGCGCCTGGTAGCCGATCCGCAAGGCGTCGGCGTGGCCAGCGGTGATCGCCAGGACCGTCGGCTCGCCCTTACGCTCCAGGAGGGCGTTGGTGGCGACGGTGGTGCCCATCTTGACCGCGTCGACGCGCGCGCCCTCGGGCAGCAGCGCGCGAACACCCGCCACAGCGGCGTCGGCGTAGCGTTCGGGATTTTCCGACAGCAGCTTGTGGGTGACCAGCGATCCATCCGGCCGCCGCGCGACGATATCGGTGAACGTGCCGCCGCGATCGATCCAGAACTCCCAGCCGCGCGGCTGCTGATCGGTGGCGCTCATGAGGGGACGGAACTCCTTGGCTCCGTCCCCTCATAGCGGCTGGGCCGCCTACTTCAACAGCCCCGTCAACTCCGCCACCTGCCAGACGCCCAGCAGCAGGAAGATCGCCGCCGCGCCCATGCGGACATACTTCAGCGGCACGATCTTGGTCGCGGCCTCGCCCAGATAGACGGCCGGGACGTTGGCCAGCATCATGCCCAGGGTGGTGCCGGCGGCGACCCAGGCGATCGAGTGGAACTTGGCGCCCAGGGCCACGGTGGCGATCTGGGTCTTGTCGCCCATCTCGACCAGGAAGAAGGCCACGGCGGTGGTCAGGAAGACGCCGTAGCGGCCCGGTTCCTTCTGCTCCTCGTCATCGGCCTTGTCCGGGATCAGGGCCCAGGCGGCCATGGCGATGAACGAGACGGCGAGCGCCCATTTGAACCAGGCGCCGCTGAGGAAGTCCGACACCCAGTAGCCGACGGTGGCGGCCAGGGCGTGGTTGAACAGGGTGGCGACCAGGATGCCCAGAATGATCGGAACGGGCTTCTTGAAACGCGTGGCCAGGATGATGGCCAGCAGCTGGGTCTTGTCGCCGATCTCGGCGATGGCGACGACCAGGGTCGAGGCGAGCAGGGCTTCCACTGAAATAATCCTCCGGGCCGGGCGCATGCCAATAGCGTCGATGCCCCACCCGGCCCGGATAGAGATCGGCGCCATTGGTCTCGCCAAGGAAGCTGCAAGTCCGCTTCCCTTCCCCGCGCCATGGCTCCCTCTCGAAAGAAAAGAGACCAAGTGTGTTGACGACGGGACCCGCTGATAGGCGCGGGTGGCTACTCCCCAAAGGTGAGCGGCGTTTAGCCTCTAGCGATCCCCGGGTCAATCTCCCTTCCCCCTTGATGGGGGAAGGGGCGGGGGATGGGGGTGATGCGGCGGTTCAGCCACACAGGTCGTAGATCACTCCCACCCTACCCTCCCCCATCAAGGGGGAGGGATCAGACGGATTGGGGCGCGTCGAAGCGCATCAGGTGGATCGCCACCCGCACCTTTCCGCTGACGAAATTGCCGCCGACCGCGGTCAACACCACCGGCGTATCGGCGTAATAGGCCGTCGGGCCGACAACGCCGACATTGCTGGAATTCCTGGCCACGCCCAGCGAACCGCCGAACTTGCTGGTCTCGCCCGACACGCCACAATTGTAGGACGCCGCCCCGGTCACGGCGACCGTGGTCCGGGTCGAGACCGCCAGCACGATGGCGCGGCTGGGAATGGCGATGCTGGTCGCGGTGGAAGCGCCCGACAGGGTCACTTCCTGTTCCAGGATCTCCAGCCGCGTATTGGCGAGATTGGGGGTCTGGGCGGCGGTCAGGCTTCGAAACGTCGCCGACAGCGGCGTCCAGGCCGATCCGTCGAAGACGACCATTTGGTTCTCGTCCTTCACCCAGGCCAGCACGCCTTCGGCCGGAGCCAGCGGCTCCCAGGCGCCGGACTCGAAGCGCATCAGGGTTCCAACGGGCTGGCCGGCCCAGGCCGCGCCCGTGGCGCTGGCCGGCAAGATCCAGACGCCGCCCGCGACCGGGGTGGCAGGCTGGGCAGCGACGCCACGGCTCTCGACGGCCAACTGCACCAGCCCGTCCAGCCGCGCGAGACTTTCGTTGATCGGGATGTGTTTCTGGGCCTGGGCGGCGACCACATAGGGCAGGCCCAGGCGGGGCGTGACGTCGTCGAAGATCGGGTCGGACATTGGGGCGCGGCTCCTGGAGCGAGTTCGAGATCGCTCCAGCATCCGACCGCCGCGAAGACCGGGGACAGGCGGCCGCCCGTCCCCGTGGTTCGCCCGCCTATTCGGCGGCGAAAGCCAAATGATTTCCGGACGTCAGGGCCGTCTTGGCCGCCAGTTCGGCCTTGGCCTGCTCGTACTCGGCGGAGAATTTGGCGATGAGTTCGGCGGCTGGAAGCACGTCCTTGATCGCGCCGATCCCCTGCCCCGAACCCCAGATGTCGCGCCAGGCCTTGGCCTCCTGGTTGCCGCCCGAGCCGAAGCTCATCTTGGACGGATCGCTCTGGGGCAGGTTGTCGGGATCGAGGCCCGCGGCGACGATCGACGAGCGCAGATAGTTGCCGTGCACGCCGGTGAACAGGTTCGAATAGACGATGCCGTCGGCCTGCCCCTCGACGATGGCGCGCTTGTAGCCCTCGACCGCGTTGGCCTCCTCGGTGGCGATGAAGGCCGAGCCGATATAGGCCAGGTCCGCGCCCATGGCCTGGGCGGCCAGGATCGAACGTCCGCAGGCGATCGAGCCGGACAGCGCCACCGGGCCGTCGAACCACTGACGGATCTCCTGGATCAGGGCGAACGGCGACAGGGTGCCGGCGTGGCCGCCCGCGCCGGCGGCCACGGGAATCAGGCCGTCGGCGCCCTTCTCGATGGCCTTGCGGGCGAACCGGTCGGTGATGACGTCATGCAGGGTGATCCCGCCATAGGCGTGGATCGCCTGGTTCAGGTCCTCGCGGGCGCCGAGCGAGGTGATGATGACCGGAACCTTGTATTTCACGCACAGCTCGATGTCCTCCTCGAGCCGGTTGTTGGTCTTGTGGACGATCTGGTTGACGGCGAACGGCGCCGACGGCGCCTCCGGATGGGCCTTGTCATAGGCCGCCAGTTCCTCGGTAATCCGGGCCAGCCACTCGTCCAACTGCGAGATGGGGCGGGCGTTCAGCGACGGGAAGGACCCGACGATGCCAGCCTTGCATTGGGCGATCACCAGGTCCGGATTGCTGATGATGAACAGCGGCGAGGCGATGACCGGAAGACGCAGGCGGTCGCGCAGGATCGGCGGCAAGGCCATGTAGGGGCTCCCCTTTGGAGTTCGGCTTGAAACGCCGAATATATGAACGGCGATCAGATTAAACGCGCGTTTGGCTTCGATGCAAGGCGCGGCGACGCCGGCGCGAGGCTTGACGGCCCCAACGGCAGCGGCGCATCTCGTTGCGAAAGACAAGAATGCTGCAATGCAGGAGAGAGGCGCCTTGACCATCGCGACGCCACTGGCCGAGGAATTTGGCGCTGAAGGCGACGAGGCCGCCCGCGCTCGCTGGATGGCCTTGGTCGAGAAGACCTTGAAGGGGCAGAGCTTCGACGAGGCCCTGACGGTCACGACGCCCGATGGCTTGACCATCCAGCCGCTCTACACCGCGCGAGACGGCGTGGCGGTGGCCCGCGACCTGCGGCCCCGCGATATCGACCGTCCCTGGGACGTGCGGACCCGCGCCGCTCATCCCGATCCCGAACGCGCCGCCCAGGAGATTCTGACCGATCTGGAAAACGGCGCGGCCTCGGTTCTGCTGCGGATCGATCCGACAGGCGTCGACGGCGTCGCCATCGGCTCGGCGAACGATCTTTCGCGGGCGCTATCGGGCGTGATGCTGGATCTCGCGCCGGTCGCCCTGGACGCCGGTTTCCTGGGCCCCAAGGCCGCGGACTGGCTGGGCGCCCTGGCCAAGGCGGCGCCCAACGCGCCCCTGACCCTCCATCTCGATCCGCTTACGGCCTTCGCTCAGGCTGGCGCCAGCCCGGGTCCGATCGAGAGCCACGTCTTCAACGCCGCCACCGTCGCGTCGCGTCTGGCCGAGACCTACGTCAAGGCCAGCCTGTTCCTGGCGACGGGCCGCGCGGCCCACGAGGCCGGCGGCTCGAACACCGAGGAGCTGGCGATGATGACCGCCAGCGCCCTGACCTACGCCAAGGCCCTGGTGCGGTCGGGCCTTTCGATGGAAGACGCCTTCGGTCGTATCGTGCTCGGCGTCAGCCTGGACGGCGAATACTTCACCGGCGTCGCCAAGGTCCGCGCGGCCAAGGCGATGTGGGCGCGCCTGACCCAGGCCTGCGGGGTCGCCGTCCCGCCCCGGATCGAGGCCCGCTCGTCGCGGCGGATGCTGGCCAAGGCCGACGCCTGGACGAACCTGCTGCGCCTGACCTCGGCTGGGTTCGCCGGCGCGGTCGGGGGCGCTGACGCCATCGTGCTGGACGCCTTCACCGACGCCGTCGGCCTGCCCACCGCGTTCGCCCGCCGCCAGGCCCGCAACACCCAGCTCGTTTTGATGGAAGAGAGCAATCTGGGCCGCGTCGCCGATCCGGCCGGCGGGGCCTGGTATCTGGACAGCCTGACGGACCAGCTGGCCCGCGCCGCCTGGAACGGCTTCCAGGCCATCGAGACCGCCGGGGGGCTGATCAAGGCGCTGGAAAGCGGCGGGATCGCCGACGCCGTGACCAAGGCCCGCGTCGCCCAGGAAGCGGCCTTCGCCGACAAATCCCGCAAGATCCTTGGGGTCACGGTCTTCCCCAACGCCGACGACAAGACGCCTGAGGTCGAGACGCCGGACGCGTCCGCCTTCGCCGTCGCCGCGCCCGATGTCCGCCTGCCCGGACCCGACAGCCACTGCCCGGCCCTGACGCCCGTGCGTTTCGCCGCCGCCTTCGAAGGCGCCTGAGATCATGAGCAAGTTCCCCGACTTCACCACCATCGACTTCGCGGAAGTCGCGTCAACGCCCGCCCCCGAGGGCGAGGCCTGGAACACGCCCGAGGGCGTCACCGTCGCGCCGGCCTATGACGCCGACGACGTGGCGGGCCTGGACTTCACCAGCGGCTATCCCGGCGTCGCGCCGTTCGTGCGCGGCCCCTACCCTACCATGTACGTCACCAACCCGTGGACGGTGCGGCAGTACGCGGGCTTCTCGACGGCCGAGGACTCCAACGCCTTCTACCGTCGCAACCTTGCCGCCGGTCAGATGGGCTTGTCGGTGGCCTTCGACCTGGCCACCCACCGCGGCTATGACAGCGACCACGAGCGGGTGAAGGGCGACGTCGGCATGGCGGGCGTGGCCATCGACTCGATCCTGGACATGCGCACGCTGTTTTCCGGCATTCCGCTCGACAAGATGAGCGTGTCCATGACCATGAACGGCGCGGTGCTGCCGATCCTGGCGCTCTACATCGTCGCGGCCGAGGAGCAGGGAGTCAGCCCCGACAAGCTCTCGGGGACGATCCAGAACGACATCCTCAAAGAGTTCATGGTGCGGAACACCTACATCTATCCGCCCGCGCCCTCGATGCGGATCATCTCGGACATCTTCGCCTACACCTCGGCGAACATGCCTAAGTTCAATTCGATCTCGATCAGCGGCTATCACATGCAGGAGGCCGGGGCGACGGCCGACCTGGAACTGGCCTACACCCTGGCCGACGGCATCGAATACGCCCGCGCCGGCGTCGCGGCGGGCATGAGCATCGACCAGTTCGCGCCGCGCCTGTCGTTCTTCTGGGCCATCGGCATGAACTATTTCATGGAAGTGGCCAAGATGCGCGCCGCGCGCTTGCTCTGGGCCCGCCTGATGAAACGCGAGTTCGATCCGAAGGACGATCGCTCGCTTTCCCTGCGCACCCACAGCCAGACCTCCGGCTGGTCGCTGGCGGCTCAGGACGTGTTCAACAACGTCTCGCGGACCTGTGTCGAGGCCATGGCGGCCGTCAACGGCCAGACTCAGAGCCTGCACACCAACGCACTGGACGAAGCCTTGGCCCTGCCGACCGATTTCTCGGCCCGGATCGCGCGAAACACTCAGCTCTTCCTGCAGATGGAAAGCGGCACGACCCGCGTCGCCGACCCCTGGGGCGGCAGCTATTATGTCGAGCGGCTGACCTACGAACTGGCCCAGAAGGCCCTGGCCCATATCCAGGAGGTCGAGGCGGCCGGCGGCATGGCCAAGGCCATCGAGCAAGGCATCCCCAAGCTGCGTATCGAGGAAGCCGCCGCCAAGACCCAGGCGCGCATCGACTCCAATCGCCAGAGCGTGGTGGGCGTCAATCGCTACAAGCCCGAGGTCGCCGACGAGATCCCGATGCTCAAGGTCGACAACAGCGCCGTCCGGGCCGCCCAGCTGGAAAAGCTGGCGCGCCTGAAGGCCGAGCGCGATCCGGCCGCGACCGAGGCGGCGCTGAACGCCCTGGAGGCTGGCGCGCGCGCCAATGGCAACCTTCTGGCCCTGGCTGTCGACGCCGCGCGCGCCAAGGCCACCGTCGGCGAAATCAGCTACGCCTTGGAGAAGGTGTTCGGCCGCCACCGCGCCGAGATCAAGTCGATCCAGGGCGTCTACATGAAGGAGGCCGGCGCCGACCCGACCACCGCCCGCGCCAAGGCGATGGTCGAGGCGTTCAAGCAGGCGGACGGGCGGCCGCCGCGCATCCTGATCGCCAAGATGGGCCAGGACGGCCACGATCGCGGCCAGAAGGTCATCGCCACCGCCTTCGCCGATCTCGGCTTCGACGTCGATATCGGACCTCTCTTCCAGACGCCCGCCGAAGCCGCCCGCCAGGCGGTGGAGAACAATGTCCACGTGGTGGGCGTCAGCTCGCTGGCCGCCGGCCACCTCACCCTGACGCCAGAGCTCAAGGCCGAGCTGGAAAAGCAGGGACGCGGCGACATCCTGATGGTCGTCGGCGGCGTCATCCCGCCCCAGGACTTCCAGGCCCTGCGCGACGCCGGCGCCGTGGCGATCTTCCCGCCGGGCACGGTCGTCGCCGAAGCAGCGATCGAGCTGCTGGAACAGCTGAACCAACAGCTGGGATACGCCCAGGCGGCCGCTTAAGGTCCGGTCAGGCCACCTCGCCCGTCAACTCGCGTCGAGCCTTTTCCAGCTCTTCGGCGTAGCGGCGGGTGACGTGGGCTTCGGTGATCAGGCCGATCACCTCGCCGCCGTCATCGACCACGGCCAGCTCGTCGGCGCCGGTTTCGTCGAAGGCGGTCATGATCGCCTTGATCGACAGCTCCGGCGTCAGGGACACCTCGGGATTGACGGCCAGGGTCGACAACGGAACATCCCTCTCGGGCGGCTGGGCGTAGGCCGAGGCCGTGGCGACGATGCCGGCGTAGCGGCCCGTCTCGTCGGTCAGCACCACGCGCTTGGTCGAGCCCAGCGGGAAGCGGCGGCGGAACTCCACGAGGCCGGTCTGGGCGGGCGCGGTCTTGACGTCCCGACGCATCATCTTGCCGGCGGTCAGGTTGCGCATCCAGGACACGTCGTGGGCGCTGCGGATCGTCTCGCCGCGCAGATGCAGCCGCCAGGTCGAGAACGAATAGCCAAAGGTCTCGCGCACCGTGGCGCTGGCGATCAGCGACGCGGCCAAGGTCGCGGCGGTGATGGTGAAGTCGCCCGTCGCCTCCAGCACCAGGAACGACATGGTGAAGGGCCCGCCGACGATGGCCACGCCCAGGGCGCCCATGCCGACCAGCGAGGCGGCGACGGGATCCAGACGCTCCGCTTCGGCGATCAGGTTCACGACATCGGCGAAGGCCTGGCCCATCAGCGCCCCCAGGAACAGGGCCGCGAAGAACAGGCCGCCCCGGAAGCCGAAGCTGAGCGAGATGATCGAGGCCGCCGACTTCATCAGCAGCAGGATCAGCAGCACCTTCAACGAGAGATCGGCGTTGAGATCCAGGTGCAGGGCGCCATGTCCGCCGGAGAGGGTCTGCGGGGTGGACAGGGCCAGACAGGCCAGGCCGATCCCGCCGATCGCCGGCCGCGACCAGCGCGGCAGCGGCGCCTTGGCCGCCCACCGGTCGGCCACCGCCACCGTCCGCATCAGGGCCACGCCGAACAGGGCCGCGACCAGACCCAGCAGGCCGTAGAGCAGGTAGTCGCTCCAGGACGAGATGGCGACGACCGAGGTCTTGATCAGATAGGGCGTCGAGCCCAGCGCCTTGGCCACCAGCACCCCGGCCAGGGCCGCCGCCGCGACAGGCGCGATGTTGGCGACCGTATAGGCGCCGATGACGATCTCGAACGCGTAGAAGGCGCCGGTCAGCGGCGCGCCAAACGCCGCCGCGATCGCCGCCCCGGCCCCCGCGCCCACCAGGGTGCGAAGGTCGCCGCGCCGCAGGTTCAAGGCGCGCCCCATCCACGAGGCCGCCGCCCCGCCCGCCTGGGCGTAGGCCGCCTCCAGTCCCACCGAGGCGCCGCAGCCGTTCGAGATCAGGGTCTGACCGCAGATGAAGGCGCTGTCGCGCAAGGAAAGCCGCCCCCCGTGCAGGGCGTTGGCCTCCACGGGGTCGACGGCGTGGTTGGGACGAAAGCGCAGGACCGCCGCGGTGAAGAGGCCCAGCACCAGCCCGCCGATCGGAATGGCCAGCAGCCGCAGCGGCGCCACGAAGGTCTGGGCGCTCAGCCGCTCGTCGGGATCGAAGCCGAACAGGGCCACCTGGGTTCCATGGGCGATCTTGGCCTGGGTCACGGCCAGGGCGCCGGCCGCTAGGCCCGCGACGGTGGCGACGGCGATCAGCCACAGTTCGGAGGAACGGGTGCGCCGGCGCAGCCAGGCCAGCCACGGCAGCGCCGTGCGCCCCGCGTTGCGGAAGGCCGCCTTCTCGATCAGCGAGGTCCGCAGCACGCGTCGCCAACTGTGGATCGTCGGCTTCGAGGGATCCGGGGTTGGCGTCTCCAGCGGATCCTTCATGGCGCGCCTTAGGCGACGGCCGCCTTGCCGGCGCCGCCCGCCAGAGCGTTGACCGCGGCCCGGAAGGCTTCGCCTCGGGCCTCGAAGTCGCTGAACTGGTCGAACGAGGCGCAGGCGGGCGACAGGAGGACGATGGCGTCCTCGCCGCTGGCCGCCGCGTCCGCATAGGCCTGCTGCACGGCCCTATCCAGCGTGCCGCTCATCTTGACCTCGGCCTTGCCGGCCAGGGTCACGGCGAAGACATTGGCCGCCTCGCCGATCAGATAGGCCTTGGCGATGCGCGGGAAGAGATCCTTCAGGTCCTCGATGCCGCCCGCCTTGGCCACGCCGCCGGCGATCCAATAGAACTTGGGATAGCTCGACATCGCCTGGCGGGCGGCGTCGGCGTTGGTGGCCTTGCTGTCGTTGACGAAGCGGACCTTGCCCAGCTTGCCGACGGTCTCCATCCGGTGCGCCAGGCCCGGGAAGGTCATCAGGCCGTCGACCGCGTCGGAGACCGAGATGCCGATGGCCCGCGCGGCGGCGTAGGCGGCGGCGGCGTTCTGCCAGTTGTGGCGGCCCGGCAGGCTGCGGGCGCGCAGCAGGTCGGCGACCTCCACGACCCGTTCGCCGGTGGCGTCGTACAGCACGCCCTGCAGGGCGTAGACGCCCCGGCCCATCGCCTTGCCGGCGCTGATCGGCCAGATGGTCCGGCGGTTGGCGGCGGTGATCTCGGTGCAGATCTGCTGGCACCAGGGATCGTCGACCCCGATGATCGCGGTGTCGCCCTTGCCCTGGTTCAGGAAGATCCGGCGCTTGGCGGCGATATAACCGTCCATGCCGCCGTGACGGTCCAGATGGTCGGGCGAGATGTTCAGCAGCACCACCGCGTCGGGCTTCAGGCTGGAGGTCAAATCCAGCTGGTACGACGACAGCTCCAGCACGTAGACCGCGCCGCCGTGCATGTCTTCCAGCCCCAGGACGCCCAGGCCGATATTGCCGCCGATCCGGGTGTCACGACCGGCCGAGGCGCAGAGGTGACCGATCAGGGCGGTCGTGGTCGACTTGCCGTTGGTGCCAGTGATGGCGATGATCTTCGGACGCTTGTGGACCGGGGCCGCGTTGACCGTGCGGGCGAAGAGCTCGACGTCGCCCAGGATCTCGACCCCGGCGGCCTTGGCCTTTTCCACCGTCCAGTGCGGCTTGGGATGGGTCAGCGGCACGCCCGGCGACAGCATCAGGGCGTCGAACTGGCGCCAGTCGGCGGCCTGCAGGTCCACCACCGGAAAGCCCTCGGCCGCCGCGGCCTCGCGGCTGGCGGGCTTTTCGTCCCAGAGGGCGACCTTCGCCCCGCCCGCGATCAAGGCGCGCGCCGCCGTCAGGCCGGTTCGGCCTAGGCCGAACACCGCGACGGTCTTGTCCTCGAAACCGCGAACCGGGATCATGGTCTGGCCCCTCCTAGCGCAGCTTCAGGGTGGCGAGGCCGACGAAGGACAGGATCATCGAAACGATCCAGAACCGCACCACGACGGTGGATTCAGCCCAGCCCAGCTTCTCGAAATGGTGGTGGATCGGCGCCATCAGGAAGACGCGCTTGCCGGTCTTCTTGAAGTAGGCGACCTGGATCATCACCGAGAGCGCCTCGGCCACGAACAGGCCGCCGACGATGCCCAAAACGAGCTCGTGCTTGGCGCAGACGGCGATCGCGCCCAGCGCGCCGCCCAGAGCCAGCGAGCCCGTGTCGCCCATGAAGATCTTGGCCGGCGGCGCGTTGTACCAGAGGAAGCCCATGCCGCCGCCGATGATCGCGCCGCACAGCACCGCCAGCTCGCCGACGCCGGGCGCGAAGTGCAGGTTCAGATAGTCGGCGAACTTGTAGTTCCCCACGAGGTAGGCGATCAGGCCGAAGGTCGAGGCGGCGAACATCACCGGCACGATGGCCAGGCCGTCGAGGCCGTCGGTCAGGTTCACGGCGTTCGAGAAGCCGGCGATCGTCACGGCCGCGAAGGCCACGTAGAACCAGCCCAGATTGATCACCAGCGCCTTGAAGATCGGGAAGACCACGCTGGTCTCCATGCCCGGCGTCATCGGCGACTTGGGCGCGAAAACGATCAGGATCACGGTGGCGATGATCGCGACGATGAACTGGGCCACCAGCTTCTGGACGCTGGAAAGACCGGCCGTGGTCTGCTTGGTGACCTTGGCGTAGTCATCCATGAAGCCCAGAACGCCGTAGCTCCCCGTGACCAGCAGCACGACCCAGACATGGACGTTGCGCAGGTCGGCCCACAGCAGGGCGGCGACGAACAGGCCGGCCAGGATCATGAAGCCGCCCATGGTGGGCGTGCCGGCCTTCTCGGTGACGTGGCGGGCGATACCGTCGGTGCGGATCGGCTGGCCCTTGCCCTGCTTGGTCTTCATCCAGCGAATGAAGCGCGAGCCCATCGCCACCGCGACGATATAGGCGGTCAGCATGGCCATACCCGACCGGAAGGTCAGGTATTTCAACAGGTTCAGAAGCGGCACGTGCTCGGCGGAGCGCGCCAGCCATTCGTACAGGAAGTACAGCATCAGCCCTGTTCCCCAAGGTCGAGCGCCGCCAAGGCTTGAGCGAGCCGCCCAGCCTTGGAGCCGTTGGACCCCTTCACCATCACCACGTCGCCCGGCCGGATCGCGTCCGCCAGCGTCGCCATTAACTTTTCGGTAACCTCCGCGTAGCCGCCCCGCCGAGTCGGCGGAAGCGCCTCCCACAGCGATTTCATGTGGACGCCCGCGACAAAAACGACATCGACGTTCGCGTCGGCGATCGGCGCCGCAAGCTCAGCGTGAAAGCGGTCGCTGTCCTCGCCCAGTTCGAGCATGTCGGTCAGCGCCACGACGCGGCGGCCAGACACGGCGCGCCCCCCCAGGGTCTTCAGCGCGGCCCGCATCGAGATCGGATTGGCGTTGTAGCTCTCGTCGACGAGGGTAAAGGTCCCGCCTGGGATGCGGATCGTCTTCTCGGCCCCGCGCCCTTCGATCGGCGCGAAGACCGCCAGCGCCGCGAGCGCCGTCTCGCGCGGCACGTCCAGCGCCTCCAGCATCAGCAGCACGCACAGGCTGTTGGGGCCCCAGTGAACGCCGGTTTGAAGAAGGGAAAATTCGACGGGTTCGCCCTTGATCACGGCTTTAACCACCGACTTCCCCGGCGAATGCCGGGATCCATCCTGGGCGCTCACCGCCCTGTCGTCTGGATCCCGGCATTCGCCGGGAGGGTCGGAGGAAAAAGAGACCAACTGGGCCGTGCAGTCGGGCGAAGACCCGAAGCTCCAGACCGTCGCGCCGGCCTTCTCGGCCTCGCCCTTCAGGAAGTCGAACCAGTGATTGTCGGCGTTAAGCACCGCGACGCCACCCGGTCGCAGGCCGGCGAAGATCTCGGCCTTCGCCCGGGCCACGCCCGCCTCGCCATCCGGGAAGTTCTCGATGTGGACCGGCCCGACCGTGGTGATCGCCACCGCGTGCGGCTGGACGAACCCCGACAGCGGGACGATCTCGCCGGCGTGGTTCATGCCCACCTCGAACACCGCGCGTTCGGTGTCGCGCGGCATCCGCGCCAGGGTCAGCGGCACGCCGATGTGGTTGTTGTAGCTCTTGACCGAGGCGTGGGCCTTGCCCGCCAAGCGGAGGCCCGCCTCGATCGCGCGGGTGACGCTGGTCTTGCCGACCGAGCCGGTCACCGCGCCGCGCTTGCACCGGGGCGCCCGCTCGCGCGCGGCGACGCCCAGAGCTTCCAGCGCCTTGAAGGTGTCCTCGACCATCACCGCCGGGGCGTCGACCGGCTTGGCCGCCAGCACGCCGGCCGCGCCATTGGCGACCGCTTGCTGGACGAAGTCGTGACCGTCGCGCGCGCCGACCAGCGGCACGAAGAGGTCCCCCGCCTCGACCGTGCGGGTGTCGATCGAGACGCCGGTCACGGCGAAGTCTCCGGCGACCTTGCCGCGGGTGGCTCGCGCGATCTCCTCGGCGGTCCAGAGGGCGTCAGGCATCCACGCCCTCCAGCGCTTGCAGCGTCTCGGCCACATCATCGAACGGGTGGACCACGCCGGCGACGATCTGCCCCTGCTCATGGCCCTTGCCGGCCACCACCAGCACATCGCCCTCGCCCATGAGGTCCACGGCGGCGCGGATCGCGGCGCGGCGATCGCCGATCTCGCGCGCGCCCGGCGCGGCTTCGAGAATGGCGGCGCGGATCGAGGCGGGGTCTTCCGAGCGCGGATTGTCGTCGGTCACGATGGCGATGTCGGCGAGCTTCGCGCCGATCGCGCCCATCAAAGGACGCTTGCCGCGATCCCGATCGCCGCCCGCGCCGAACACCGCGATCAGCTTGCCGCGCGTGTGCGGACGCAGCGCCTCGAGCACCGTTTGCAGGCCATCGGGCGTATGGGCGTAGTCGACATAGGCCTCGCCGCCCTTGGGGCCGCGACCGACGCGCTGAAGCCGCCCGGCCGCGCCCTCCAGCCGTTCCAGCGCCTTCAGAACCCTGCCGACATCCTCGCCGGCCGCGATGCAAAGGCCAGCGGCGACCAGCACGTTCGAGGCCTGAAAGGCGCCGGCCAGCGGCAGCTTGACATGGTGGACGACGTCGTCGGCCTCGATGACGAGGTCCTGGCCGGCCGGGGTCGGGGTCCGCGAGATCAGCCGCAGACCCTGGCCGTCCTCGCCGACCGAGAACACGCTCTGGCCCGAGGTGACGGCGGCGGCGGCGAAGTTGGGGAAGGCCTCGCTGTCGGCGTTCAGCACGGCCGTGGCGCCGCCCGGCGTCAGGGTGTCGAACAGCCGCAGCTTGGCGGCGCGATAGGCCTCCATCGAGCCGTGATAGTCGAGGTGATCCTGGGTGAAGTTGGTGAAGCCGGCGGCGCGCAGCTTGACGCCGTCGACGCGGCGCTGGTCGACGCCGTGCGAGCTGGCTTCCAGCGCCAGGTGCGTGACGCCCATGTCGGCCAGGCGCGCCACCATTTCGGCGACGTCGCCAGCGTCCGGCGTGGTCAGGCCCGGCGGGGTCAGCTGCTGGTCGGGCTGGCCCGCCTCGCTGACCACCACGCCGAGCGTGCCCATGCTGGCGGCCTTGTGGCCCAGTTGGGCGAAGATCTGGCGGCAGAAGCCGGCGACCGAGGTCTTGCCGTTGGTGCCGGTCACGGCCACGCACATCGCCGGCTGCTTGCCCCAGAACGCGGCCGAGGCCAGGGCGTAGGCGCGGCGGGCGTCTTCGGAACGCACCACCGGCACGCCCAGGCCTTCCAGCCCGCCCTCGGGGGCCAGGATGGCGGCGGCGCCCTTGGCCACCGCGCCCTCCGCGAAGTCGCGACCGTCGACCTTGGTCCCAGGCAGGGCCGCGAACAGCCAGCCGGCCGTGACCTTGCGGCTGTCGGCGGTGACGCCCGCGATCACCGGGTCGTGGGCGAAGGGACGGTTGAACAGTTCGGACAGACGCTTGGTCATAGGCCCGCCTCCGGAGCGGCGTTCTTGGTGGGAGCGGCGATGGTCACCAGTTCGGTCTTGCGCTTGACGCCCAGGAACGGAGCGATGCGCTCGATCACCCGGCCGGCGGCCGGCGCGGCCACCCAGCCGCCGGTGGACAGGCCGGTCTTGGGATCGCGGTGCGGCTCGTCCAGCAGGATCAGAACGAAATAACGATCCGCCTCGACCGGCGCCTCGGTCGGGAAGGTGGCCGCGAACGAGGAAACCTGCCGGTCGTGGTTATAGCCTCGAATGGCCGGATCATACTTCTCGCCCGTGCCGGTCTTGCCGCCGACCGACAGCCCTGGGACATTGGCCTTGCCGCCGCTGCCGCCGGGCAGGACGTTGGCGCGCATGATCTTCAGCATCTCGGTCGAGGTCGCCTCGGAGATCGCGCGCGGCCCCTGGGGACGCACGCCGGGCGGCATCTTCTTGATGGTCAGCGGCAAGAGCTCGCCGCCGTTCAGCAACGCGCCCATCGCCTGGGCCAGGGCCAGCGGACTGACATTGATGCCGTGACCGAACGAGGTCGAGGCCACCGCGTCCATGTCCCACTTGCGCGGGGTCAGCGGTCGCGCCGACTCCCGCAGCTCGATCTGGGCCGGCTTGGTCAGGCCCAGGGCGGTGAAGTAGCGCGACAGGCGCTCCCCGCCGATCTTCTCGGCCAGGATCGCGGTGCCGATGTTCGACGAGTGCTGGAACACCTCGATCAGGGTCAGGATCTTGTGGGTCGCGTGGTAGTCGTGGATCGTCCGGTAGCCCAGCTTGAACGGCTGGCGCGCGTCGAAGGTCGAGGTCGGCGTCGCCACGCCGGTGTCCAGACCGATCGCCACGGTGAAGGCCTTGAAGGTCGAGCCCATCTCGTAGACGGCCGCCGCCGCGCGGTTCAGACGCTGCTCGTCCGTGGCCTCGCCGGCCTTGTTGGCGTCATAGTCGGGGTAGCTGGCCAGACCCAGGACCTCGCCGGTGTGGACATTGGTGACCACCCCGACGCCGCCCTTGGGCGTGAACTCCTCGCAAGCCTTGCGTAGTTCGTCCTCCAGCGCCGCCTGCACGCGCACGTCGATCGACAGCTGGGTCGGGCCGCCCTCGCCCGCCGCGGCCTTGGTGATCGGATCGTCCAGAGCGCGTTCGGCGCCGGCCAAGCCCTTGCCGCCGCTGTCGACGAAGCCGATCACGTGCGCGGCCGTCGGCCCCAGCGGATACATCCGCCGCTCCTGCTCCTCGAACGAAATGCCGGGCAGGCCGAGGTTGAAGATCGCGTCCTTCTCGTCCGGCGTCAGACCGCCCAGCACGAAGGCGCGGTGATCGCCGAAGACGGCCTTGTCGAGGCGCTTAGGGGGCACCTGCGGCAGGGCCTTGCCCAGGGCGACGCGGGTTTCCCTGAGGTCCCAGATCTCCTTGGGATCGACGTAGAGCGCGTAGTGGGCGAGATCGACGGCCAGCAGCTTGCCGTTCCGGTCGACCACGTCTCCGCGCGCGCCGTCCACGCCCTGGGCATAGCCGTTGCCTTGCCCCGCGTGCGAAAACAGCGCCGCCCAGGTCGCGCCCACGGCCACGCCGACGAAGCACAGCGAGAAGAAGCCCATCACCAGGAAGATGCGGATGCGCGTGTCGTCTTCCGGCTTGGCGGCGGCGCGCGAGCGTTCGAACGCGTGCTCCAGGCGCCAGACGCGCTCGATCAGCCACCGCCACAGCGGCGACTGAAAGCCGCCCGGCCCGAGGTTGGAGAGGCTCATCGCG